>CAYQRR010000013.1:8972-18145 GCA_964419635.1 uncultured Chitinophaga sp.
CATCTGTGGCGGTCTGCACCCACAGCACATCGCTGGTGGGGTTGGGGTAAAGCAGCAGTTTATCATCAGAGGCTATATCGCTTATGCCACTATAACGCAACATATACTCCAGGCTAACGGTATTCGTAAATATGGGCTCGTTGTAGTCAAAATAAATGGCGGCACTATTGTGCACGAGGGTATGTATGGGTATTCCCTTTTTAGGTTTTATGCTAAACCGCGCATAGCCGTGGCTTAGCGGCTCATTGGTATGGCTGTCAGGCAGCAGAATATTGCTGAACACCCATTCAATGGTTTCGTTATTTAACAGCTGCACTTCGTATGGATGGCTGGCGGCTATCATTTGCAGCGTACTCACATCCACGTATTGGCTCAGCGTATCGCGGATAGCCACACGAAAGGCCGTGTCGTTGCCGGTATTTTGAAAATTTATTTGATAAGTGAGTGTTTGTGTATCGGCAATAAACTCGTTGTGTTCGCGCACAATCAGCGGCCACACATTTTTATCGTTCGGGTCGTATGAGCCAAACACCATGTCGCGCAGGGTGTCGGTTACAAATGCCAGCCCTTGAGCGCATCCGGTATTTACATACACGTTATGTGCGTAGGTATTGCCGATAAATAAATTTACCTGCACGCTCACATTAATGTGACAAGATTGCAATAAAGGCAAACCGCTGAAATGCCAGAAAAAAGTATTGCCCGACACCGAATCGGCCGGAGGATTTGCACTCAGATAATTAAATCCGCTGGCCAACTGGAGCGACACAAAACCCGTTTGCCATGGGTAGCCTGTGTTTTGATAGCGCAGATTTATTTGCTGTGTAAAGCCATATCGCGCACGGGTGGCAGTGGCCGTAATATGTCCGTTGCAATCGGGGTTTATCTGTAACACAAAATCTGGTGAGGCAGAACCAATGGTATCGTTTAGGATAAAGGTCTTTTGGGTATCGCACGGGGCTAGCAGATAAGCCGGAGGTAACATGGTGATGGAATGTGTTCCACTATCACTTTCCGCAAAGCGATACCGACCTTTGTTATTGCTAAAGGCATACTTCTCGTTGGGGTTCATGCGCAGCAATATTTTATCTAAAGCGGGTTCGGTGCTGTCGGCTAGGCAGTTGCTGAGGGTGTCTAATTTTACTTCGCCTACAATATTATGGCGGCAGGTTTTGCAGTATTTGGCGGAGAACCAGAGGTTATCTTTAATAGATAAAAATGCAGAGTCGAAAATGGCGTAAGGTATTGCCTGTGGGTTTTTGAAGCGATAGTTAAAATAAACATTGTCATTGTTGTCAACAGCAATTTTGCTGTGCGCTACTCCCATGTCACGAACCGGATATAAAATTGTGTCTCGGTAAGTAAAAAGTAGATTACCGAGTGTGTCAAGTTTATGTATTGTTGCTACAGATCCTAAGCCGTATTCGATGTTTCCAACAATGTTTTGCTGGCTCTCCTGAATGCTACAAAAAAACACTTCACCTTTTTTATTGGCTGTAAAAATTGCAGAGTTAATATCATTCGAAAAAGGAACGGGCTTGTTGTATTTCTCCGTTCCATTTGGCAATAGACAAATAGCTCTGAAAGAGGTAGGAGAGGCAAGCAAGTCCGCAACCAAAAGATAGGTATTACCATTATTTAAGAATACTGAACCCGGAATGTATGTGTCAGGTAAAGGAAAAGACCATAGCAGAACTTTGTTTTTGTCGAATTTAAGTAGCTGAACGCTGTCTTTTACATAAAAATTACCCGATGAGTCAACTTGAAGAGCCAACCAACTTCCTTGGTCAGTTACTATTACCGTGTCCCATGAAATTGTACCGTCAGGTTGATATTTTATAACATGTCTATCAAACTCCCCGGGACCGGTTTGTTCCAAGTATGCCACTATCAAATTCCCTTGTGCATCTCCTCCTGTAAAATCCGCAGCTCCCCACGATAAAATGCCCGGTAAGCGAATTGCTTTGACAAAAGCATCGGCTGTATCAAATTCTAAAATACGGTTCGGCATATCCTGAGGAATATGGCTTTGAACCTGTAAAAACAGGTGTCCATTTGCCGCATTAAATAATGTTGCCTCATAATTTGCCTGATAGATAGAGCCAAAGATTGTATCGCTGTACGAAATTATATGGTTGCCAGATGGTGATATACAGTGTAGCTTAATGCTGTCATGTTCATATGTTAGTGTGTAAATAGTCCCATTGCGCAATTCCAGTAATTTGTAATAATTGTATTGAGGAAGATAAATGTCACTTACAATAACCTCCCAATCTAAAGTGCCGGTTGCCCCTATTTTGACAACACTTTGTCGATAATCATAGCTGTTGCCATTTACCAGATTTCTCTTGTTACGCAATGTGTGTGCATATACATTGCCATCGTTGTCGGTAACAGCATCATTGATATACACATCCTCCCCATTATCTACTTTCGGAAAGGTGAGCCAGTCCATTTGGTATTGTGCGCCAGCACTCAGGCAAAGCAGCAAAGTCAGTAATAAGGCAGAGGCGCGTAAGTTCATTTACTATATAAATATAGGCATTAGCATTTGACCGCCACTCTGACTTATATCTTTTTACAAAAGGATGACAATTCTGGTTTCATAAACTAACCCCGCTTACCTTCCCCGCAGCCACCAGCCCCCCAGCGGCAGCAGCACGACCACCAGCCAGCAAATGTAGTTGAGCTCCTGCGCCACAGAATAGCTATGCCAGGCGCATAGTGCGTGATAAAAAAACGGATACAAAGCCCCACACAAATACAGAGGTAGCGTAAACGGATTTTTTTTCAGCAGCACCGACAGCAGGCAGGTGGAGTATCCCACCAAATGAATAAGATGTGATAAAGTGCTTTCGCTGCTAAACGGAGCCAACAAGCCATACACATGCACCCCTACACAAATAGCCAGGAAGGCGGCCAATAAAACTTTAACGGTCGTGTTCATGTTTTAAAAGTAGTTTTCCTTCTTAAACTAAGAACCATGCATACCCTGTTCCTTTACCTTACCACTACGGTTATCTTCTTTGCAGTAGACATGCTGTGGATAGGCTTTTTGGCCCGCAACTTCTACCGAGAAAAACTGGCTTTTGTGTTTACAGGCGAGGTTAACTGGCCGGCAGCTATTCTCTTTTATTTGTTCTACATAGCAGGCATCCTCTACTTTGCGGTAACTCCCGCGCTCAAAGGCGGCCAGTGGCAATTGGCACTTTTAAACGGTGCTTTGCTGGGCGGCTTATGCTATGCTACGTACGACCTCACCAACATGGCTACCATTAAGCAGTGGCCCCTTATCGTGGTGGTGGTAGACATCGCCTGGGGGATGGTGTTGACCGGTTCTGTGTCAGTGTTATCGTACCTGGCCGCACTCAGGTTCGGCTTAAGCGTGTAGCCAACTGACACTTGTCACCTGCAAACTTCCAATACGTTTCTATATTCGCCCATCATTAAAAATTAAACTCAACGATCATGAATTTTCCGGCAGATTTAAAGTACAGTAAAGAACACGAATGGGTGCGCATGGAAGGCAACACCGGCACCATTGGCATCACCGATTTTGCACAAAAAGAATTGGGCGATATTGTGTATGTAGACATTAACACCACAGGCGAAGAAGTAGCCAAAGACAAAGTGTTTGGCACCGTGGAAGCGGTAAAAACCGTATCCGATTTGTTTATGCCCGTATCCGGAAAAATCATCACGGCCAACGCGGCCCTCAACGATAATCCGGAGAGCGTGAACAAAGACCCTTACAACAGCGGCTGGATGGTGCAGGTAGAACTCAGCAACCCCGCAGAGCTCAACGAGCTGATGGATGCCGAGGCGTATAAAAAACATATTGGTCAATAACCAATGAACCACTTCTGGAAATATAACTGGCCGTCCATTTTATGGGCGGTTTTTATTTTGTTGCTGTGCCTAACGCCCGGTAGCACTCTGCCTAGTTTTAATCTCTTTCAGATAGACAAGCTGGCGCATCTGGTGGTGTATGCCATCCTGGCCATATTGCTTTATTACGGCTGGAAAAACCAAAGCACGTTTCCCTTTTTGCATCGCCAGGTATTTGTAAAAATACTGACCGGCACCTTTCTTTACGGCTTGGCGATAGAATATATGCAGGCGCTCTTTACCACCGACCGCCAGTATGATTTTGATGATGCTATAGCCAATAGTGCCGGTGCCCTGGTGGGCAGCGTTATTGCTCTCTACCTCCTTCCTAAATTATTCCCGGCAAAGCGATGATACAGGCACTGGATATAGACACTTTTCTTACACAATCGCAAGGACACGTGCTGCTGGACGTGCGCAGCGAAGGGGAATATGAACAGGGGCATATTCCGCATGCGCTCAATCTGCCTTTGTTTACGAACGAAGAGCGTAAACAGGTGGGTACCACCTATAAGCAAAAAAGTAAGAACGAAGCCATCCTGCAGGGGCTGGATATAGTCGGCAAGAAGATGGGCGACTTTGTTCGTTTTGCTCAGCCACTCCTCCGGGACAATAAGCTGTTTATTCACTGCTGGCGCGGAGGCATGCGCAGCGGCAGCATGGCCTGGCTGTTTAATTTATTTGGCTACGAGGTGTATACGCTCCGGGGAGGCTACAAAGCATATCGGCAGCAGGTGCTGCGGGTATTGGCACAGCCGCGGCACTATGTCGTACTGGGCGGCAAAACAGGCTCGGGCAAAACGCGGGTGCTGCAGGTCCTGAAAGACAAAGGCGAACAAGTGATAGATCTGGAGCAATTGGCTCATCACAAAGGCTCAGCGTTTGGCATGTTGGGGCAGCCGAAGCAACCCACTTCCGAGCAGTTTGAAAACCGGCTGGCTTTGCAACTGTCGGCTGCGGATGCCACTCGGGCCATTTGGCTCGAGGACGAAAGTATGCGCATTGGCACCGTGGTGCTGCAGCAGGATTTTTGGAAACAGCTGCGCAGCGCACCGCTGCTCGTGCTGGAGGTACCCGCTGCAGAACGTATTCAGCAATTGGTGCAAGACTATGCCGGCCACCGCATGGAAGCGCTGGAGCAATCGCTGCTGCACATTCAGAAAAGACTGGGGCACGAACAATGGAAAACAGCCGTGGAAAAACTGCACGCGAAAGACTTTGCCGAAGTGGCCCGCATTGCTCTGCACTACTACGATAAAACCTATAGCTACGGCCTCACTGTAAAAGAAGCAGAGGAAATCATGGTGTTACCCTTTGCCACCATTGACCCCGAAGTAATCAGCACCGCGCTGCTGGCCCAAAAAGCTCAACTGAAAATCTTTAGCTGAGTTTCTTTTAATACAAAACTTTTGCGGTGTAGCGGGCATTGTCCGTGTTGCAAAATAGCCTGCCGATGGGCCGCGGTGGCGTAGCCTTTGTTTTGTCGCCAGCCATATTGCGGATATTGTTCGTGGGCTTCTTCCATCCAGGCATCACGATAGGTTTTGGCCAGTATGGAGGCGGCCGCAATGCTCATATACTTTCCATCGCCCTCCACAATGGTTTGGTGTGGTATGTTTTGGTAAGGCTTAAAGCGATTGCCGTCCACAATAATAAAGGCAAACTTTTCTTTTAATCTGTTCAGCGCATGATGCATGCTTTGGATAGAGGCGTTCAGAATGTTGATGTCATCTATTACCAGATTATCTAAGCTGGCTACCGCAAAATCGGTGGCTTCGTTTTCGATGATGGTGCGCAGTTCATTGCGCTTTTTCTCGTTCAGTTTTTTCGAATCGTTCAGCCATTCGTTTTTAAAGGTCCTGGGGAGTATCACTGCAGCGGCAAACACCGGACCGGCCAGGCAACCGCGCCCGGCTTCGTCACAGCCGGCTTCGGTCCATTGGGGCTGATAGTAGGGCAATAGCATGTTAGTCGGCCACGCTTTTAGTCTGCTTCATAAACTGCATATCGTGCAGTTTCTTGTAATAGCCATTCAGCGCCAGCAGTTCTTCGCTGGTGCCAAACTCTTTAAGCTCGCCTTTATCCAGCACCAGTATTTTATGCGCATGGCGAATGGTGGATAGGCGATGGGCTATTACAATGGAGGTGCGTCCTTTTACCAGGGTTTCAATAGCGGTTTGTATCAGCGCTTCGCTTTCGCTGTCGATGCTGGAGGTGGCTTCGTCCAGTATGAGAATGCTGGGGTTAAATACCAGCGCCCGCACAAAAGAAATAAGCTGCCGCTGCCCCATAGACAAGGTGGCTCCGCGCTCCATTACCCGATAGTCGTAGCCATCCGGCAGGCGCGATATAAAATCGTGTGCACCCACCAGCTTGGCCGCCCGGATTACTTCCTCGCGCGTAATTTGTGTATGGCGCAGCGTAATGTTATCGTACACACTGCCCGCAAACAGAAACACATCCTGCAGCACCACGCTCATAGCCGAGCGCAGGGCCCCCAGCTCATACGATTGCACATCCACCCCATCGATGCGGATAGCCCCCTGTTGTATTTCATAAAACCGACCGAGGAGGGCAATGGTGGAGGTTTTGCCTGAGCCCGTAGCGCCCACAATAGCGAGCGTTTCACCGGCCGCGAGCGAAAAAGAAACATCGCGCAGCACATAATGCTCGCTGTCGTAGGCAAACCACACTTTTTCAAAATCAATACGGCCTTCTATGCGGGCGGGGGCATGCGTGCCGCGGTTGGTGATGCGCTCCTCTTTATCCAGCAGCTTAAACACGCGTTCGCTGGCCACCAGTCCGCGCTGTATCACATTCACCTTATCGGCTATAAACCGCAAGGGCCGAAAGAGCATGTTAATGAGCATGAGAAAGCCGGCAATAATGCCCACATGGCGCACCCCCGAGGCCATTAATATTTCGCTGCTGGCCATCCACACCATGCTGCCAATAGCCAGCGCCAGACACACCTCCACAGCCGGAAAAAACAAGGAGTAATACCAAATGCCGCGGATGTTGGCCTCGCGCAATTCGCGATTGATTTCTTCAAACTTTTTTTTCTCTTTTTCTTCTACGGCAAAGAGCTGAATAATACGCATGCCGGTAATATGCTCCTGCAAAAAAGCATTCAGCCGGCCTATCTGTGTGCGCTCGTCCTGATACGATCTTTTTACCCCTTCCTGAAACCACCGCGTAAACCACAGCAGCACCGGCAACACGGCAATAGCCGCCAGCGCCACCTTCCAGTTCATGTAAAACATGGCTGCCACCACCGCCAGTATGGTCAGCAGGTCGGCCAGTATGCTAATGAGTCCTTCGCTAAAGGTATCGTTAATGGCTTCAATATCGGTAATGGTGCGGGTCGTGCTGGTGCCTATGGGGGTGGTGTCAAAATACTTTAGGCGCGCATGCACCAGATGGTCGTAGACCCGCACCCGCACATCGCGCACAATGCTTTGGCCCAGCCAGGCTGTAATGTAATTAAACGAGTAGCGCATCAGCGCCTCCACCATCAGCAGCAGCACCATATACAAAGCCATTTGCTGAATGCCGGGCAGGCTAAAGTGGCTGGCGATGTAGTGGTCTACGGTGTATATCATCAGCAGCGGGCGGCCAATAGACACCACTGCCAGCAAAACCGACAAGGCGATGCTGCCCCCAAATACCAGGCGGTAAGGGGTGGCCAGCGCAATAATGCGCTGCAGTAAAGCAAAATCCAGCAGGGGTTTTGGGGGAGACGACATGCGGGGCGAATGTAATGGAGGATTGTTATGCGCGAAATTGTATTATCTGCTATTCTTGTATTTGAGCATGAGCAAATCCAAAACCATTTATTTCTGCCAAAACTGTGGCAACCAAAGCCCTAAATGGGTGGGCAAATGCCCCGTGTGCAACGAATGGAACACCTATGCCGAAGAACTCATTGACAAGAACGAAGAAAAGCTGAAAGAAAAACGAGGCTATGCGATTCCTAAAAACGAAACCGCAAAGCCGGTGCCCATTCAGGAAGTGCACGAGCTGGAAACCACCCGCACCGATACCCTTGATACGGAGCTCAACCGCGTATTGGGCGGAGGCATTGTGCCGGGCAGTTTGATATTAATCGGTGGCGAGCCGGGCATCGGCAAGTCTACGCTGATGCTGCAGTTGGCTCTGCAGCTCAGAAACAAAAAAGTGCTCTATGTAACCGGAGAGGAAAGCGACCGGCAGATTAAACTGCGGGCCGACCGCATTGGCATCCAAAACCCCCACTGTTACCTGCTCACCGAAACCAACACCCAGCAGCTCCTGAAGCAAGCCGAAGCCCTGTCGCCCGACCTGATGGTGGTAGACTCTATACAAACCCTTCACTCCCTTTATGTAGAAAGCCCCCCCGGCAGCGTAAGCCAGGTGCGCGAGTGCACGGCTGAGTTGCAGCGCTTTGCCAAGGAAAGCAGCATTCCGGTTTTTCTTATCGGGCACATTACCAAAGACGGCACCATAGCCGGCCCCAAGGTGCTCGAACATATTGTAGATACCGTGCTGCAGTTTGAAGGCGACCGCAACTATACCTACCGCATACTGCGCACCATCAAAAACCGCTTTGGCTCCACCAGCGAAATAGGCATTTACGAAATGCTGGGCGATGGACTGCGCCCGGTACTTAACCCTTCCGAAATATTGCTCACCCAGCGCGATGAAAACCTCAGCGGCATAGCCATAGGCAGCCTGCTGGAGGGCATGCGCCCCTTCCTCATAGAAACCCAGGCACTGGTTACGCCCGCCTTTTATGGCACCCCGCAGCGCAGTGCTACCGGCTTTGATGTACGCAGAATGAATATGCTGCTGGCGGTGCTCGAAAAAAGAGCCGGGTTTCGCTTTGGTACCAAAGATGTATTCCTCAACATTGCCGGAGGCTTGCGCGTAGAAGACCCCGCTATCGACCTGGCCGTGGTAGCCGCTTTAGTTTCCTCCTACAACGATATCGCTGTAAGTTCCAAAATTGCCTTTGCAGCCGAAGTGGGCCTTAGTGGCGAGGTGCGGGCCGTGAACCGCGTAGACCAGCGCATCAGCGAGGCAGACAAACTCGGCTTCGACAAAATTTTTATCAGCAAGTTCAATCCCAAAATTGACTCCAAAAAATATCACCTCGAAATCGTAGCCATCAGCAAAGTGCAGCAGTTGGTGGCGGAGTTGTTCGGCTAGGGCCGGAGCGCTTTGCCGGCTACCGTGCAGCCCCTCGGGTTTTATTTCCAATACCACAGTTTCTCCATCTCCGGCCGGGTGCGGTAGATAACCTTAGC
>CAYQRR010000014.1:0-18127 GCA_964419635.1 uncultured Chitinophaga sp.
CCCGCTAGCGTTCATCCTGAGCCAGGATCAAACTCTCCGTAGTAAAAGAGTTGATCCCATTTCTCAATAAAGAAAATGGAAAAAAATAATGTGAACATTTTTACCTTTCTGTTGATGCTTTTACGATTCTCATCGTAAAGCGTTCAAAAACTTATGCTTTTGAACTGTGCTATGTTTCTATCCAATATTTCAAAGAACTTCAGCTTTTTATTTCTATAAAGCTTGGCAGATGTAGCTCATTCTCAGAGCGTTATCTATATTATTTAATCTTTAGAACGATGCGCTTTTTGAAAGCGGGGCGCAAATATATGTTTTTTGTTTTCAACTTTCCAAACTTTTTCAGAAATATTTTTTTTAAAACTATTTCCTCCAATTTAGGGGGTCGAATTTAAGCCTCATAAATGAGGTTGTTTAATTCAACCAAAATGTTTGATCTGCTTTTGCAGTGAAGGTGATTCTGTTTCAGAATTCTTTAATACCTAGACTATAGCGATGGGCCTTGAAGAATCAAGGCGCTTTGTATAAGTGAGGCGTATCTCTACGCTTTTTTTAATTTTTGTTCTACCTCTAAGCGGCTGTAAAGAACGTTTCCTTTTCGCTTAGGGAGCGCAAATGTAAACCGGGTTTTCAACTTTCCAAACATTGAACGAAAAAAAGTTCAATAAATAACCATTTCTCCTCTGAAAAAAATTGTTGATGATTATTGGACAGCGTAACGTATTATGGTCTATAGCGTAAAAAAATGAGTTGCGATGGGTTTAAATACAATAGGCGATATACAACAATTAAGAAGTTCATCACACAGTAGAATCGCGAAATACAGGAGTTTGGTCAAGTTCACAACTACGTATTTTGTGAATGAAAGTTCATTGGGTAAAAAGTGCTGGCATTGATGTGGTGGCATTGTTATCAGCTGCAGTACCTTAGGAACATTTCAAAAATGAGGATTTTCAGTAGTGTATGGGCTGATAAGTGGTGTTGGTAGGCAAAACCCTTGGATTTTAGGAAGGGATACTTGGATAGGTTTGTATATTGAAATTGCTTACATTCGTGACCTAAACAAAAAACATAAACATGAAGAAGATTTTACTAGCTGCTTTCACGATGCTGTGTGTTGGCACACAGGCACAATCCGTTCGATACTTGGATGAGCTGTTTTCGAACGTTTCGGTAGACAGTAATGTGGTCTACGGACAGAACAAAGGGTTTTTGACCGGATTTAATGTGACAGAAAACCTGAAAATGGATGTGTATACTCCCACAGGTGACACAGCTACAAGCCGTCCGGTGATTATTTTAATGCATGCAGGTTCTTTTTTGCCCGGATCAGTTACAGGTTTCAACTTTGCCGATAAAAATGAAAACTGCATTGTGGAATTATGCAAACGCTTTGCGAAACGTGGCTATGTGGCGGTGAGTATGACTTACCGACTGGGCTGGAACGCAACCGCTCCTGACCAAGAAACAAAGTCTAAAACAATTATTAATGCTGTGTATCGAGCCATGCAGGATTCTAAAAACTGTGTTCGTTATTTTAGAAGTACCTATGCCGACAGCGCAAACAAATGGGGCATAGACCCAAACAAGTTTGTATTAGGAGGTTCCAATTCCGGGGCTTACGTAGCTATGGCGGCCAGTAGCCTGAACAAACCTGCAGAGCTCCTGCTGCCGAAGTTTTTGGATATTAACGGTTTTAGTTTTGTGGACACCACCTTAACCGGAAATTTTGAGGGATTTGGTGGCACTCAAAACCTCGACAACTTTGCTGGATATTCCTCTGCATTTAATTGTGTGCTTTCATTGGGCGGTGCTGCAGCCGACACCTCGCTTATTGAGGCAGGTGAAACCCCTGTAATTGCCATGGCAGGGGTTTCGGAACAATTGACCCCATACAATACTGCGGTCGTAGTGACCTCCACACTTCAACCGGTGGTGGAAGTAAGTGGAACCGGTGATTTTATGGTAACTGTAAATGACAGAGGAAACAATGCTGCGTTCACTCCTAACAACTTTCCTCCGGGACCCGTGAACAGAAATGGATCAGGTGTAAAAACCATTTCGTACGAGGGTTTGTATCCATTTTATGGCCAGGCTTTTGAGCCATGGAACTGGTATACTGCTCCCAATCCTTCTATTAATGCCGGTGCAAGTATGTCTAAGGCGATGCTCTATATAGATACAATTATGGGTTACACTACACCACGTTTATATAAATTATTGATAGATCCTGATTACGGCACACCATCTTCCATTTATGAAGTAGGTAATTCGGTGGAAATGAGTGTTTTCCCGGTTCCGGCTGTTTCAGAGTTGCATGTTTTAGTAAACTCATTACAACATGCCATTTCCACCATCCAGCTTTGCGATGTAACCGGACGTGTGATTTTATCAACCGATAATACAACAGGCTACTCTCATACTTTTGATGTTTCAATCCTAAATAGTGGAACTTATTTTGTACGAGTACAACTGGAAGACGGACAGACTGCTACCAGAAGTGTAGTGATTCAATAGCATAGAACAGGCTATAACGAAAAAGAACCATCCAATTACGGGTGGTTCTTTTTTTGTGCTTGTGTGTTACATAAAAAAGAAAAAGCCGATGATTTCTCATCGGCTTTAGCTCCCCGACCTGGGCTCGAACCAGGGACCCCATGATTAACAGTCATGTGCTCTAACCAGCTGAGCTATCGAGGATTGTTTTCTCTCTTTTCGTTTTTCGCCAAGCGAGAAAACATCCTATCGTTAACTCAAGCCATCCCGCTTTTACACGAGATTAAAGCACGTGGGTTGGAGTTGCAACCCTGCTTAAGGGACGGCAAATGTATATTTCTTCCGTTTTTATGCAAATGAGGGAGAATGATTTTTTTAAATAAATGAAAATCAACTCCTATAAAGCGCTTGTATCAGCTCACTTACAGCTTTTAAAACAGTTGGATTCAAAGAGTAAAATGCCTCGCGACCTGTTTTATGCGCACGAATTACCTGTGCTTTGCGCAAGGAAGATAAATGCTGTGATACCACTGGCTGCTGGATGTTAAGTTCCTTTGCCAAGTCTCCCACTTTCATTTTGCTCGCCAGCATCAAGATTTCAATGATACGTTGCCGAATCGGGTGGTTTACCGCCCTAACAATTAAGCGAGCTTTAGATAACTTTGAAAACGAGTCTGCAGTTAATTGGATAGCACTAACTTCCGGGTTTGTTTCCCCATTCGTTTCTACCATCATTTTTTCATTTGAGTGATGTAAATAGGCTCAGTAAGTGGCATGTTTTCAAAAGCAGCATATGTGTATTTTTCAAAAGCAGGACGAGCCAGATACGTAGAGCAGCACTCTACTTTATCAATAACATGGATGTTTGAGGCTTTTGAATGTTTTTGGAGTTTGAATGCCGCACTACCCAATGCAATCAAACTCGTATATGAAGAAATCGACTCTAGAAATGCTTCATTTACGGTAATCATTTGCGTTGGATAGATTTCGGTGCCGGCACCATTAAACACGGCCACATAAGCATCTTCGCGTCTGGCATCCACCATGGGTAAGATATAGGTATTCTCGTTGATATGTTGTTTTTGTACAGCTTCACAAAGCGCCCGCAGAGTAGGGATAGCAATGAGTGGCTTATCTAAAACATATGCTAAACCTTTTGCGGTACTCAAACCAATACGGAGTCCTGTATAAGAACCAGGGCCAGCGCTATAGGCAATGGCATCCAAATCAGGAAATGTGTAGTTGCAAGAATGCAATAGATTAGAGATGGCGTTCGTTAATGCTCGGGCATGCGAGTTGTGCTCCGGCAACTCAACCGTGGCAATTACGGAATTATCGAGGGATAATGAAACAGAGCCGAGGGGTGATGATGTTTCTAACAGGAGCAGAAGTGCCAAAATCTCAATTTAACAACCGTGGTAAACAAAAGAAACTGCCGCCAAGATTACATTTCTTGCTTTTTCTTTGCGTCATCGCGTGCTTTTTTTACCTGATTTAGAAATACTTTGGCCGGTTTGAATGCAGGGATATAGTGCTCCGGTATTTCGATGGATTGATTTCGTTTTATAATTCGTCCGATTTTTTTTGCCCGTTTATTAAATATAAAACTTCCGAAACCGCGCACATAAACATTCTCTCCTTTCTTCAGTGAGCTTTTAACTTCCTTAAAAAACGACTCGATGGTAATCAATACATCAGTTTTGGGAACTCCGGTGGTGTCGGAGATTTTGTTTACCACATCTACTTTTCTCATATCAATGTGTTTTAAGGGTAAGGGGAAAAAAGATTTTCGACACTAAAAGTGATAAATATTTTCGAATTTGCGAACCCTGTTTAAAGATAGAGCGATGAATCGATTTTTTACCCGAGCACTTTTAAAGTGGAATGAAAGCGAAAATAGCCGTGAAATGCCTTGGAAGGGTGAAAAAAATCCATATCTGATTTGGCTAAGTGAAATTATACTGCAACAGACGAGAACCGAACAGGGCATGCCTTACTTTTTGGCTTTTAAAAAGAGATACCCTACCGTTCAGCTGCTGGCAGCTGCTCCGGAAGATGAAGTGATGCGGATGTGGCAAGGGCTGGGTTATTATTCCAGAGCAAGAAACCTGCATACTACAGCCAAGCTGATATCGAAGGATTTAGGTGGGTTATTTCCAGATACGTTCGAAAAACTAAAAAAGCTGAAAGGCGTGGGCGATTACACAGCCGCAGCTATTGCATCTTTTGCTTTTGGTGAACCTAAGGCAGTAGTAGATGGCAATGTAATTCGAGTGTTATCGCGTTTTACAGGTATTTCCACTCCATTTGATACTGCCACCGGCAAAAAAGAATTTGCTACACAGGCGCAAGCACTGATTGATAAGAATAATCCGGGAGCCTACAATCAGGCCATTATGGATTTTGGAGCCACGATTTGTGTGCCGCAAAATCCTGACTGCAGTAGCTGTCCGCTTAACAAAAAGTGCTTTGCCGCTACTCATCAACTGGTAAAAGAACTCCCTTATCGCGCAAAAAAAACCATCGTAAAAGAACAGCATTTCAGTTATGTATGTGTATGGCATCAAAAGGCCATTTTTATTCAGAAACGCACCGAAAACAATCTCTGGAAAAACATGTATCAGCCGGTATTGCTGGAGAGTAAAAAGCCGCTGACGAAAGCTGCTATCGCTAAGAAATTAGATAATTTGTTGCCTCATTCTGCCTATATCATTAAAGACATTTCTGAGGAGTCAACGCAACTGCTTTCGCATCGAAAAATCAGGTTTCGGTTCATTGATATTTCCATCAAAAACCGCAATGAATTACACGGGCTGGAAGGTGCATTTGTATCCATAAAAAAGCTACATCAGTATGCCTTTCCCAGAACAGTTCATTTGTATTTGAAGCAAAAGGGATTACTTTAGAAACTCATTTTTTACACTACACTTACAAATTACACACGCTATGGTAAACAAAGTATTCCTGATCGGAAGATTAGGCAAGGACCCTGTGATTAAACACTTTTCGAACGACAATGCTATTGCGGAAGCTACTTTGGCTACCGATGACAGCTACAAGGATAAGCAAGGCAACAAAGTAGAGCAAACAGACTGGCATAATCTGAAATTTCCATATCGCTCGCAAGCGCAGGTGGTGGAGAAATATCTCAAAAAAGGCAGTTTGCTGCATGTGGAAGGCAAAATTAAAACGCGCAGCTACGATGATAAAGATGGCAACAAACGCTACATCACAGAAATAGTGGTTGAAAATTTCAAAATGCTAGGAGCGAAAGGGGAAAGTGGCGGAAGTTCTTCCTACAGCGACTCTTCTTCTTCATCTGCAGCATCTGAAGAAGCTGCTATGAACGAGTCGATGAACAACGACTTGCCGTTCTAAATCTCTTTTGAATAAAACAGCAGCTGAAAAAAATCGGCTGTTGTTTTAAGGTTACTCTATGGACAATCCCGTCAGTCTTTTTATCTCCTTGCAGGCATTTATAAATCCGCCCACCACTACGGTGGTTGTGGCCAATGTTATCATCCTCCTTTTTATTGCCTGCTCAGGTATCATGAGTGCAAGCGAAGTGGCTTTTTTCTCGCTCTCGAACCCGGAAATCGACACCCTGAAAGAGAGTGATGATGCCATAGATAACCGAATTGCCAAGTTACTGGAGAGACCACGTATTCTCCTGTCTTCCATTCTTATCGCCAATAACTTGGTGAACATTGGTGTGGTTATTATCTCCTATTATGTAACTGAACAGATGTTTAATTTTCAGGACTTTTATCTGGGAACGTTTTTAATTCAGGGTTCAGTCTTGGAGTTTTTATGGAACGTAATCATTGTTACTTTTTTTCTGGTATTATTTGGAGAGGCTACTCCAAAAGTGTTTGCTACCTACAACAAAATGAAGATAGCACGCGCTATGGCTGGTGTTTTTCAATTGCTGAATAAAGTGTTCTATCCTATCAATTTTGTGTTGGTGGGCAGCACTCAAATTTTGGAAAAAAGACTCAAAAAGCATAATGCAGAAATTGATATTGATGAGATAAACAAAGCCATCGAAATTACAGTGGAGAAAAAAGAATCCAAGCAGGATGCAAAAATGCTAAAAGGCATTGTGCACTTTGGCAACATTACGGTAAAGCAGGTGATGCGCCCGCGCACCGATGTGTTGGCCATTGACAGTGAATTAAACTTCAAAGAGCTGATGGATTTTATACGCGAACATGGTTATTCGCGCTACCCGGTGTATCAGGAAAACCTGGATAACATTATCGGCATATTGAACATAAAAGACCTTCTGGAGCACCTGAATAAAGACCAAAATTATGCCTGGCAACCGCTTGCCCGCAAAGCAATTTTTGTACCGGCCTCCAAAAAGATTGATGATTTGCTGCGCGATTTTCAGCAAAGCAGAAAACACATTGCAATTGTTGCCGATGAGTTTGGGGGAACTGAGGGAATTGTAACGTTGGAGGATATTGTGGAAGAGGTAGTAGGAGACATCAAAGATGAATTTGACGAAAACACCGATGGCGATTTTAAAAAGCTGGACGACCGGAATTTTTTAATTGACGGCAAAGCACCCATTAGCGATGCCTGCTCCATGATGGAGATTTCCGGCAATACTTTTGACACGGTGCGCGGAGAATCGGAAACGATGGGCGGGCTGCTGCTCGAAATAGCCGGGAGAATTCCGAAGAACGGAGAGGAGTTAAGAGCTTGTGGGTTTAAGTTTACCGTTATTTCTGTGCAACAATTTCGGGTCGAAAAAATTAAAGTAACTAACGAGTTATAGAGGCTTGCATTATGCATTTCAAGTTTCATTACGCCTTACCGGTTTCGCTTATTTGTTTACTACTGGTTAACTCTTGCCATAACGAGTACACGCCCAAGGCCAAATCGTATCCTCGGATTGCATTTCCGGAACGTAAATATGAACCGTTTAATCCAGCAGACTGTCCATTTAAGTTTGAGAAACCTGTTTACGCGCATGCCGCAGACGACTCTGTATACTTTGGCGAAAAGAACAATCAACCTTGCTGGATTACACTTTACCTGGCACCGTTCGATGGCACTATCCATTTGACCTATAAAGAAATTGACCGCGACAATAATTTTGATAAGCTGGTAGAGGATGCGCACAAGTTATCTTACAAGCATACTCGCAAGGCGGAGTATATCAATGAAGTTCGGATTGAAAACGAGCACGGAGTGGGAGGCATACTCTATGATGTAGGAGGAGATGCAGCCAGCAATGTGCAGTTTTTTCTTAGTGACTCTACGCGCCACTTTATACGCGGTGCTTTATACTTTAACACCACCCCCAATACCGATAGTATGGCTCCGGTGGTTGCTTTTGTAAAGGAAGATTTAAAACAGCTACTGAAAACCTTTGAGTGGAAATAGTTATCGATTCCAAAGTAAACTGCCATCTCCGTAGCTCAAAAACCTGAATTTATTGTCCAGTGCGTATTGGTATATTTTTCTCCAATCCTCCCCTACTACTGCAGCCACCAATAGCAGCAGGGTAGAGTTGGGCTGATGAAAATTAGTAGCTAATGCATGCGCAATCCGCAATTGATAGGGCGGAGCTATCAGAATTTGAGTTCGGCAAATCAACTGTTCCAAATCGTATTTCTGCATCCAGGTTACCAGGTTCTGTAAGGCCTTTTCTGCCGACACTTCCCCGGCCCATCTTTGATTTTCGGACTCGTATGCATCCCATTGTTCTATCACTATATCGGTCAGGGTGGCGTTTTCGTTTTGCGTTACACGAAGCCCCATCCAATACAAAGACTCTAAGGTTCGCAGTGAAGTAGTACCCACCGCCACGATCGGTAGCCCTAAACGAATATGCCGAAGGAGCGACTCTATCAGCGAACGTTCCACCTGTATCATTTCAGCATGCATTTCGTGCCCTTGCATGGTTTCTGCTTTCACCGGTTTGAACGTTCCGGCTCCCACGTGCAGTGTTACCTCTTCGCAGGATATATCTTTTGCACGCAAAGCGGCAAGCACTTGGTTAGTAAAATGAAGTCCGGCAGTAGGTGCTGCTACGGAACCTTCTGTTTTTGCATAAATTGTCTGGTAGCGCTCTAAATCAATAGTTTCGGAGTCTCGCTGCAGATAAGGAGGAATGGGCAACACACCTATCTTGTCTAAAATTTCCGCAAAACTGCTGGTGGCGGGCTGCCAGCTAAAATGAATTTGGAAAAGACTATCGGTTCTGGATAGCATCTCAGCCGAAAGAGAAAATCCTGAAACTGTTTTTCGAAGTTGCTTTTGTTTCCACTTGGCCGCCCGCCCCACCATACAGTTCCATACGCAATGCCCCTGACTGCTCATTGCTTTAGACATTTCATTCAAGGGTTCTAAACAAAAAACTTCAATAGCCGCACCCGTGTCGGTGGTAAACAGTATCCGAGCCTGAATTACTTTGGTGTTGTTAAAAACCAGCATACTGCCTTCGGGTATATGTCGGCTTATATGTTGGTAGCAATCGGTGGTTATGTGACCACCTTTATAAACGAGCAATTGACTACTGTCTCGCTCTGCCACGGGATAGCGGGCAATGAGCGCATCCGGTAACTCGTAGCTGTAGTCTTGAATTTTAATTTGTGCAGGGTGCATTTGTGGAGCTACTGTAAAATATTTATTGCGGTTTTTCAAATTATACCAACTATTTCCACTTACATTTGCCTTGCATTCTGCAAAATATGAATCTACCTCTTGAGAAGTTTCTACCAATCAACTTCTCTTTTTTATTTCCTAAAAAATTTATTCTGCAACAAAATGGGTAATAGCAGCCGCTCGCATGGTCTGCCGCTGTCAGCGGCCGGAGTATTGATAACGCTTGGAATCATATTCGGAGATATTGGAACCTCCCCCATCTATGTAATGAATGCTATTGTGAGCGGGCACAATATCTCAAGAGAGTTGGTGCTGGGTGGTTTGAGTTGCGTATTCTGGACGCTGCTGATTATAACTACCCTCAAATACGTGATACTGGCCCTCAATGCAGATAACAGAGGCGAGGGTGGGATTTTTGCCCTCTATGCGCTTGTGCGGAGATATAAAGTGCAATGGACAATTTTCCCTGCCATCATTGGTTGCGCAGCTTTGATTGCCGATGGATTCATTACTCCACCCATATCCATATCCTCTGCCGTGGAAGGGCTACGCGTAATCAACCCAAATATTTCCCAATCGCAAGTACAGGGGATTGTTATCGCTATTCTGGTTTTACTATTTGTGATGCAGCAGTTTGGTACCAAAGTGGTGGGTGTTGTTTTTGGTCCGGTTATGTTCATTTGGTTTTCTATGATAGGCACGTTAGGTGTGATGGAAATTGTAAAACATCCTGAAGTGCTGCAGGCCGTTAATCCTATTTATGCATTTGACTTATTGGTCAATTATCCCAGTGGTTTCTGGTTGCTAGGAGCGGTTTTTCTTTGCACCACCGGTGGTGAAGCGCTTTATTCGGATTTGGGTCATTGCGGCAAACAAAACATACGTCTCAGTTGGTCATTTGTATTGGTTATGCTGCTGCTGAGTTATTTCGGACAAAGTGCGTATCTGATTACTGAATGGAACGGGCAACACTGGCCTGAAGGAAAATCTACTTTTTATTCTCTGATGCCGGATTGGTTTTTGCCGTATGGTATAGCGGTGGCCACCTTGGCAACTATCATCGCCTCACAGGCCCTCATCAGCGGTTGTTTCACCTTGGTCAATGAAGCCATGAAATTGCGACTGTGGCCGAATCTGAGAGTTATTTATCCTACAACACATCAGGGGCAGATTTACATACCGGGAATTAACTGGTTCTTGTTTTTTGGTTGCATCGCTGTGGTGCTGATTTTTAAACAGTCCAGTAACATGGAGGCTGCTTATGGTTTAGCCATTACCATTGATATGATGATGACTACCTTGCTGCTAACCTACCTGATGTATGTTCAACGCAGAAGCACTTTGGTGATCTGGGGTATTCCTATTTTATTCTTTACTATAGAATTTACATTCTTTGTTTCTAACATTCTGAAGTTTACTCACGGAGGCTGGTTTACCTTCCTGATTGCGCAGGCACTCTTTTTCGGCATGTGGATTTTTTATCAGGCCCGTTTACTTCGCAAAAAGCACATTGAGTTTGTAGAAATCAAAGATTACATAGCACCACTGAAAGACCTGATGCACGATGAAACTATTGCCAAGGAAGCGAACAATCTGGTGTATCTGAGTATGGCGAATGACAAAAGCCATATTGATTCGAATATTATCTACTCCATCTTCAGAAAGCGTCCGAAACGAGCCGATATCTACTGGTTTGTACACGTAGATATTTCCAATGAGCCGTTTGGTGTCAATTACTCGGTGGAGTCAATCGTTCCGGGTAGAATATTTTTTGTTCGACTTAATTTTGGTTTCAAGGTGGAACATAAGGTAAATCTGATGTTTAGTCAGATAGTGGAAGACATGGTGAAAAACGGGGAAGTGGATGAGTTGTCGCACTATCCCTCGCTACGCAAGCATGGCATGCATGCCGACTTCAAATTTATTTTGCTTAACAGCCGTGTAGCGATTGACGATGCCTTGACACCGATGGAGCAATTCATTGTGAAAGGGTATAGATTTATTAAAACTATTTCGCTTTCTACAGCCGAAGATTTTGGATTGGAACTAACCAACGTGGAAACGGAAACCGTGCCCATTAAAATAGCGGCTTCTACTAAGATTAACCTTCAACGGTTAAAGTAGATTCCATTTCACTCTTCTTTTTTTTGCTGAATATTTTTTGAAACCCACCGCTCCAGGTTAGTGATATTTCGGAGATAGTAGGGCATATTCTCAGCATACTTAATAGCCGTGAGAAACTGGTGATAGGTTCCTTTAGGGTGTTTCTCCTTCCAGGGAACAAAATTTTTCTGCTGCCACACTTTAAGATATGCAATGCATGCCTCCTGACTATCGAAACGCATATATTTCCCGTTGCCGCGAAAACCAAACAGATTATTGTATTTAAAAGCACATTTGCTGCACTCCATCCATCCTGTTTCCACAATAGCAATTGCAGTAACGGTTCGCGGGTACTCAATCTGAAAAACCACGAGCGTATCATACAGCGCCTGAATTTTAGCCGTTCGTGCCTCCTGCGATTGTGCCCACAGCGGTAGTGCAAACCATAACATCCATAAAGCGACTAATATGCGTTTCATCGTACCCGTTTAGGGTGATCAATCAAAGACTAAGCCAGAATAAAAAAATGTGTCTCTACTTTTGAAAATGCTTTAGTAATCGCACTTCTTCCTCTTGTAAAAATCTCCAACGCCCTCTGGGTAAATCTTTCTTGGTGAGACCGGCAAAAGATACGCGGTCCAATTTTTCAATCTCATATCCCAACGATTCAAAAATTCTTCTTACGAAACGGTTTTTTCCGGTATGAATTTCTAAACCAATTTCTGCTTTATTTTTCGGATTAGGATAAGCTATAATATCTACCTCAGCAATGCCATCTTCGAGCACTACCCCGCCCTCTGCAATTTTGTCGAAGTCCTCTTTCATCAACTTCTTATCGAGCATGATGTGATATACTTTGCGCACTTCGCTGCTGGGGTGAGTGAGTTTTTGTGCCAACTCTCCATCGTTGGTGATTAACAATACGCCAGTGGTATTGCGATCCAGCCGGCCCACCGGATAAAGCCGTGGGCGCTTGATGGTTTTCATCTGTGTGTAAGCAGAGCGAACCAAGTCCATCACTGTTTTTCTATCGCGTTCATCGCTTACCGTGGTAATAAAATCTTTGGGCTTATTCAGCAGCAGATAATATTTGCGTTCCAGCGAAAGCGATTTGCCATCAAACTCCACATCATCTTTCAACTTTACTTTATAGCCCATCTCTGTCACCACTTCTCCATTCACCTTCACCCGTCCTTCTTTTATCAGTTCATCGGCACCTCTTCGCGATGCCACTCCGGCATGGGCAATATACTTGTTCAATCTTACCTCATCGGCCTGTGGCTGTGCTTCGGTATAAATACCGTCTCCCATTTGCTTATCGCGCTTCTCTAAATACTTTTTGCTATAGACTTCGCCTACTGCAGCATCCGAAAATGGATTTTTTACTTTGTCTTTGTCGTACGGTTTGCGTTTGGGCTTGCCGGCAGATGGCTTATCAAAAAACTTTTTCCTGCCGTCTGATTTTTTATCTCCTGCGGGTGCAGCAAATCCTCTTGCCGGTCTTTTGTCTTCGTAGTTAAATTTTGCTGTAGCCGGTTTGCTCTTTCCAAATTTATCGGAGAAGTAATTTTTTTTCTCCGGCTTAGCAGCATCCGCACCAGCTGAACCTTTATATGATTTGTTGTAGCTTTTCTTTGGACCAAAACCATCCTTCTTGTATTTGCCCTCTCCGGCCGATGCCCTTTTACCATCCGAAGATTTAGGCGCGTAGCTGCTTTTCTTAATCGGCTTTGAGAACCCTCCATCGGCCGATTTAGTAAAACTCTTGCTGTAGGTTTTCTTGACTGCTCCGGAAGTTGCTTCTGTGTTGGCGGAAAAATCATCTTGTCTTTTCTTTTTTGAAAATTCAGAGATTGGTTTCCGCACGCGTTTGGAAGGATTGTCGCTTGATTTTTTCTGCACGGTGTGAATATATAAACTGTTGACAGTTGAACGAACAAAACTGCTTTCTGCCACAGCAGATGCGAAACGTTTACTGTAACTCTACCGAAATTATTTCTACTCTGCGTTCCCATGCGGCTTTTGGATTATACACGGAGTTTGGTTTGTCTTCGCGGTTATCGCTAATGCCGGAAGGGGCCGTTTCTTCTCCCATTGATTCGTTCTTTAGTACCAGTTGGCCGGCTGCTATAAAGGGTAGCAAAATGCCCTCGCGATAATGGAAGAAGAAGTTGCGCAGCGATGCTACTCTGCGATTGCCGAGATGAATGTTGTATTCGTTATAGTTTAGCGGGGAGCAGTATCCTTTGATAGTAATGTCGAGTTTGTTTCCGTTTTGGAGCAGGTTTAAAGTCTGCGAGGCAAAGGCTACCAGATCGTAATAGCCTTTGTCTACTTTTTCTTCAAACAGGTATTTTACAGAACCTTCATAGCTGATGCGTTCATCTTTTTTAAGGGTGCGTGCAAACTCTTTTTCGTATTCGTTGCGCAGCGCGGAATAAGCCTCATATGTTTGGCGATAATCTAGCGAAGTAGTGTCGCTCAGTGTTTTGGCATCGGGTTCATCGTTGTGAAAGTAGAGGGTAACGGGCAGCAGCTGTTTAATCTTTTTAATCTTTTCATCTATGAAAGTGCGAACGGGTGGTTCTGCCTGTGTGGTTTTGGGTGTGTCTGTCTGAACGGTTGCAAGGGTGTCGATTGTTGCCGTTTTTTGGGTGCCGATGGTGTAGGCATAAATATCGTTGCAGCAGGTTTCGGATTCAATAAAGTAGGAGCCTTTGCGATTGGAGGTGATGTAGGCTTTGGAGTTGTTGAGCGCGATGGAGTAGTATAAATCATTTTGCGGTGTGTTGACGGGCTGCAGGAGATTCACGGGCTTTTGCCATTGTGTGTATTCACCGGAGGTTTCAAAGATATCGTAGCCGCCAAAGCCATAGTGCCAGTCGGAGGAGAAGTACAGTTTCTTTGCATTGACATCATAGAAAGGAGTTACCTCGTTGCCTTTGGTGTTGATGTCTGTAGCATTTACGGCATTTTGGTATGAGCCATCGGCATTGCGTTTTGATATCCAGATATCCATGAGGCCCTGGCCACCGTTTCTGTTGCTAGAGAAGAAGAGCACTTCGTTACCACTTTTATCGTACCCTACTGAAGGGTGTGTGTTGGTGGCGGATGGGTCGTTGACATGGTCGCTGAGTTTTGCGGCAGGCGACCATTTGAAATTTTCGTACCGGCTTTCGTATACATCGCAGCGTGCATTGCCTTCTTCACCGGTTTCGCATTGGGTGAAATAGAGTCGTTTGCTATCGGGCGAGTAGGCGATGTTGCCGATATTGGTGGTTTCGCTGGCGCCTTGCGGAATAAAAATTTTTTCGGGGTTGGGCGGTTGGTTGTAGATGCGCGCCAGGTATTTTTCTTCTTTTTCGGTGCCGATGTTTCTGAGCGATGAGAACTGAATGCGGTCGGGAAAAACATGCACGGCATTAAATTCTGATTGCGGGGTGTTGATGTCTTTGCCGAGGTGCTCTATTTGTATGGAGTCTTTTTTTTGCGGGTGGGCATTGGCCCAGGCAATGCTTTCCATTTGCTGCTGGGTTTTGGCGCTGAAGTAGTCCTGCTTACGATACTTGTTTCTGAATTTTTTGTAGAGGGTGAGTGCTTCTTCGTTTTTGCATTCGCAGACTGCGCGCAGCATTTCAGCGGCATAGAACGTGGCTAGTGGAAATGCGTTGCTCTTATCGAGTTTAATAACGGTTTTGTAGGCGGTGGCAGCGCTGCCATAGTCGTTGAACATGCGGGCCGATTCTGCGAATTTGTACCAGAGTTCTGCATTTTCTTCGTCTTTTTTGATGGCATCGGTGTAGTAGAGCGATGCTGCATAGTATTCTTTGGCGCTGTATTTTTTGTCGCCTGATTTGAGGAGTTGCTGCACGGATTGTGCGGTGACAGAAGACTCACACATGCAAAGCGTAAAAATGAAAATTGCAGAAAGCAATGATTTGTTTTTCATAACTGGCATCTACAGAAATGCGGGACATACCGCGCCCGGCTTGTTTATTTTTTTTACTCTGCACAAGAGATAAATGACGCTGATTTCGAAGCCGCCATTGGCGCGGCTGGCAGCTCGAAGGCGCGACAGGTTAACATCGTAGCTTAGGTTTACCTGCAGATTATCAAAATCAACTCCGGCAAAAGGCCACATGGCTTCGGCACTGCGGGCATAAGCACCCACGTTCAAGGCTATGGTGTGTGATGATTTGGCTGGCAAATAATATTTGGCGTGCGCTCCATACACGACTTCCAGTTTTGAATCCTGCTGCTGATACATGAGCTCGGGTACTATGTCTAATCTTTTTGCTGCTTTTACCTGTCCGCGGGCATGCACTGTAAAGCGTGGGTTTAATTTTACGCTTCGGTCATTAAAAAGTGTTTGACCGGGCGTATTGAGGTGAGTAGCCGCAAAGCCAACCGTCAGTTGATTACGTTCGTTCTTTTTCCAGCGATACACCAACCCTGCACCCAAATCGAAAAATGAAAAACTGTTTCGTCCAAAGCTTTCGTTTACGGCAATGTTCGGGTCGAAGACATCGCCATTCCACTGGTTGTCGAAATTGAGTTGTGCATAGTTGATGTTGCGGTTTACCACCCCAAACTGTAAGCCCCCCGACAACCAGTGCTGTCTTTTTTTGTCGAGCGTTTTTATATATGCAAGGGAGAATGCGGTGTTTAAAGAGGTGAAGCGTGAATCGCCACCGCGGTCGAAGTAAAACAGCAAACCACCACCCACGCGGTCGCCATTACTAAGCGTGGCAAAGTTGCCTTCGGCACTGATGGAAAATGTGTTGAACCGCACCGGCACATTCTGCCATTGGTTTTTGTAATTGGCTACGAATCTGAAATCGCAGTCGATACAATTGGTGTTGGCGGGATTTTGATTGAGCGGAGAAAAATTGAATTGAGAGAAGTGAATGTCCTGAGCGTTGAGTTGTAAGTTGTGCGTTGTGAGTTGTGAGAGAAAAACTAACAACAGTTTAGTGATGAAACCGGAAAGGTGTGTGCAGAATGGTTGCTTCATCTCAACAGGGTTACGTTTCCTTTCTTAAAAAACTTTTGTCCGCCTTCGCAGTCGCCTTCGGCATACCAACCAAACACAGCGGGGTCTAATTTTTTTCCTTTGAAGGTGCCATCCCAGCCTTTGCTTTGGTCGGTGGTTTCAAACATTTTTTGTCCCCAGCGATCGTAGACGGCAAAATACAAATTGGTTAAACCATTGGCGCGCACCAGCAGCCAATCGTTCTTGCCATCGCTATTGGGCGTAAAGGCGTTGGGGATGTAGACATTGGTTTGTTCGCATGGTGTGTTGATGACTATTACGATTACGGTATCGGTTTTGCGGCAGCCGTTGTCATCGCTCACCTCCACGATGTATGCTTTGGTATTGGGTGGATATGCGAGTGGGTTGGCAATGTTGGTAGCGCTGAGCGTGGTGTCGGGGTTCCATTGTATGGAAGCAATGTTGCCGCTGAGCGTTAGGTCGAGTTGTGTGGTGTCGCCAAAGTAGATGGTATCGGGCACTGCAAAAGCATTTACACCCGGCAGCGATGAAGTAATGTTCACCACAATAGAATCGGTGTAGGTGCAGCCGAACTGATTGGTACCGGTGACAATAAACGTAGTGGTTTGTGCCGGGCTTACTGTAGGTGTGGCGCTATTGGCTCCTGAAATAATTTGCTGTAGGGGTTGCCAACTGTAGGTCATCACATTGCTTGCGTTGGTGTTGTTTACGGTGAGTTGTAAAGTATCTCCGGCACATAGCGCTGTGCCTCCGGTGATGTTGAGGGTATCGGTGGAAATAATCACCCATTGCGTGAGCGTATCAATACATACCCCGTTATTCACCAGTAAAGTATACTGAGTAGTTTGTGTTGGTGATGCCACCGGGTTAGAAACCGTAGCTGAGCTCAGCGTGGCAGATGGAAACCACAAATAACTGATAGCCGTATCGGATGATGGCGGAATACCTATTTGCACAGTTTGTGCCTGGCATGAACTGAAGGTGGGAAGTGTATCGCTGCCGTTGCCACCTATCACTAAAATCTTTTTGGTAATTGTATCACTGCCGTTGCAACTGGTGGGGTCGCTGACAATGAGCGTTACATCAAAGAAGCCCGATTGAGCGTAGGTGTTAGTCGGATTCGCCTGCGTGGAAGAATTGCCATCGCCAAAAGTCCAGTTATAGGTAAGTGCATTGACTCCGCTGCTCTGGTTGGTAAATGCCACCGGCACATTGGTGCAGGCATTGGGCGCAGAAAAATCGGCCAGGCAGATGGGGAGGTCTAAGTCAAACTTGAACACCGCATTGTTACAGTTAGCAGAGTTGTTGGTATTGCTCACTGCGCCCGGTGTGGTAGGGAAATCATCGTTGCTGCCGCAGCCCGCGCACACACTTTGATATACCATTCCTTTTTTATCGAAGCGACTGGTGCCGCCATCTACGTGCTCTTCGGAAATATTTCCGCCCATAAAGGTGGCATATACCAACGCACTGGCATCATCTTTTAATACCATTAAGTAAAAATCCTGCCCATCGGTGACCGGTCGGAAAGCATTAGGCGTTACATCGAGGCCAGAAGTGCCGCCTGTGCCCCCCACATTATTATTTACACCCTGACTGCCCCAACCACAGGCGTAAATACTATTGCATACATCTACGAGAAATGCCGTGGGTGAAATATCAGTAACACCTAATCCACGTCCGAAGCTCGTGCTCCATATTTTGGTAGTGAGTGCTTCGTTGAATTTACTCATGAACTGTCCGCCATCGGGTTTATTGTAAGCGGCATTCACAATGTAGTTGGTGCCCGAGTTATCGGCCTGACCGAGCACATAGACATTGTTGGCTTTGTCTAAATCCACAAAGTAAATCTGGTCGTAATCGGCAAAGCCGTAATAGGTGGAGGAAATAAGTGTGTTG
>CAYQRR010000015.1:0-17726 GCA_964419635.1 uncultured Chitinophaga sp.
ACCCTTTCAGCGTAACAGCTAAGGCTTATTATGGCAATGATGTAAATAAATTATTGCTCCAATTACCCATTGTGAACCAACCCGGAAAAGTTTACAACTACCAAAGTGGTTCCACACAATTACTGGGCATGTGTGTGATGAAGGTTACCGGCCAATCGCTTTCCTCGCTGGCTTCAGATTGGTTGTGGAAACCATTGCAGGCACAACATGCTGCTCAGTGGCACACCGATGAAAAAGGGATGGAACTGGCTTATTGCTGTTTTAATTCTAATGCCCGCGATTTTGCCCGCTTTGGAAAAATGATGCTACACATGGGGCGCTGGAATGAAACACAAATACTCGATAGTGCATTTGTGAGTTTAGCTACTTCACCGGCATTGGTTCCATATTATGGTTACTCCTTCTGGTTGGACGACAGCCACGGCACTCCCATTTTTTACCAGCGCGGTATTTTAGGTCAATACATTATTACCATACCGCAATACCATACCATCATTGTCAGGCTGGGTCACGAACGCATCCCGCCACAAGATGGCCAGAACCACACCGAAGACTTTCATGTGGCAGTGGATGAAGTGTTGAAGATGGTTCGGTAAACTCGAGCGCCCGTCTTTAATTACTGGACCACCAGTTTTTTGTGGGTTACCCGTCCTTGTATGTCGGAGAGTTGTATGGAGTATACTCCAGGAGCGTATCCTTGAAGATCCACTGTCTCTTTCTCCAGCCATAGTTCTCGACTATACAACATGCGTCCGTGTAGGTCTGCAATGGTCATGGTAAACACGCCTTCCTCTTTAGTAATATTCAATAAACCGGAAGCAGGGTTGGGATACATTCGGAATGCAATTGCATTAGTAGACTCCGCAATGCCGGTGCAGCCTGCTACTTTGCCCAACAAATACAGGGCAGCTGATGTAAGTGCAGGTTCCACACAAGGTCCGTGGTCCAGGTTGCCAAAGTTTTGAGAAGTAACATCCGGAGCACCATTTGCATTCCAGGCAGAATCGGCCCGCACCCCATTCAGGTAGTTTACTTGCATATCTCCTGTGCAATAAGCAATTTTCACAGGTGCTTGTGGAGCCCACCCCAACAGATCGTTTTCGGCCAATATGAGCCGGAGCGGATGTAAAGTATCATTGGCAAATGCATCAATTATAGAATCAATAATCATGTTGCGAGGCACCGGATTGCAAAATTGGTCGATGTATCCGGTAGAATAATTTTTGCTGTAATACAAAGGTGGCAGAATGCTGTCGTAGGGGCTTTTGAAAATGCTGGATGGAGTAGGAAACAATTGTTGCAGAGATGGATAAACCGAGTGGTAGCCCAGCAATAAGTAAGGCAGATAACTAGGTGCTGCAAAAGGAGCGTTGGAAAGCATGACATCCACCATCGTTCTTTTCAAATCATAGGGACCCGACATAGGAGCGCTGGCTACCACGTTGAATTCCGATGCATAGTTTTCCTGAATTAACTTGTGTGTGGCCATCGTAGTATAGCCGCCTTGAGAATATCCGGTGAGCATCACTTGTCCGTTAAGCGCAATGCCCAGCGTGTCGGCTAATTGGCGCGCAGCGCGCATAATATTTACAGAGGCATGTCCGGAGTGAAAGGCGTTTATGTATGGGTGTATCAATATGCTGTCGCTGTCGCCCAATCCCAGTTCGTCCGGCATAGCTGTTACCACGCCACCCAGTCCGGCAAAGAAAAAACCGATGGGTCTTTCCGGCCCTTCATAGCTGGGCACTTGCAGCCTTCCGGTAAAAGTACCGTGCGCGTAACACCCTAAGGCACTGGGGCATGGAGTATTTTTAGGCATCACTACAATACCCGATACGTTCACCAGCGAATCTATATGCTTGTAAGGGGTTTTGTAAATCACTTGGTAGACATCAATATCATATTGCGGAGCAATTGGTAAAGAAAAACCGGTAGTGTTCAAAAAACTATCCAGTTGCTGCTCGGTAAAGCTCTGCTGCAAGGTGTAGGATACCAGCTGTGCCTTAGCGGTGCAAATGGATGTAAACAGGAAAAGTGCTGCGTAAAATACGTGTTTCATTGTTGGAGTTGGATTTTATTCGAATTAAACAATAAAACATTATAAGAATTGATTTGGTTCTTCATTTTTTAACTAAATCAAATTCTAAGTATTAGTTTTCCATTTTTAAAACCGACACACTGAGTTATGGGAAAAGTTATTAGCGCATTTTGCAATGATTCGTTAGGAAATATGGACGCGGTAGCTACGGCTGAAGCTATTGCCAAAAAAGAAGTATCCGTACAGGAGGTAACCGAAGCGGCCATAGCACGTGCCGAAAAAGTAAATAGTGATTTGAACGCTATTGCCATAAAAATGTATGATGATGCCCGTAAATATGATACACTCGTAAAAGGAGGTGCTTTATACGGAGTGCCGGCATTTGTCAAGGATAATGAAAACATAAAAGGCTATCCCACCCAGTTAGGCACCGGCTCTTTCAAAGCAAAAATTGCCAAGACTAACAGCCGATTCGTGAATCAATTTCTGTCTACAGGCGCTAATAATTTGGGCAAAAGCACTTTGCCTGAATTTGGTTTGATATGCAGCACAGAGAACGAACGATGGGGTGTTACTCGCAATCCGTGGAATACCGATTATACCACCGGTGGATCTTCTTCGGGTTCGGCTGCCTTGGTAGCGAGTGGTGTAGTGCCTATTGCAACTGCTAATGATGGAGCCGGTTCCATCCGTATTCCCGCAGCTTGTTGCGGATTGGTTGGATTAAAACCAACACGCCATCGGTTAGTGCCAATGGACGGCTCACAGTTAATGCCATTACAAATAGTGTATGAAGGGGTAGTGACAAGAACTGTCCGCGACACCGCAGCCTTCTTTGCCTCGGCAGAAAAATTTTACAGCAATCCTAAACTTCCCAAACTGGGGCATGTAACCCACCACTCAAAGAAAAGACTGCGCGTTGTTTTTTTTGATAACCCGGCAGCTGGAAAAGGAGGAAATCAGGATGCAGACACGTATCGGGTGCAGCAGGAAACCGCAGCCTTGCTACAATCGCTCGGGCACACCGTAGATCAAATTCCATTACCTATTGATGTAGATACCATGACCGAACACTACCTTTTATACTATGGATTTCTGGCTTATATGGTTAGCCATCATGGCCGGTTGGTGTTAGGTGCAAAAGTGAATCATGAGGTGCTGGAACCATTTACTTTGGGTCTCAGCCATAAATTCAAGAACAATAAACTGAAATTGCCTAATAGCATAAAAATGCTGCGTACGGTCGGTGCCGATACCGAAAAACTTTTTGAGTCATACGATATTATCATGAGCCCTGTGCTGGCACACACGACTCCTGAGATAGGACATTTTTCTCCCGATCTTTCATACGAAGTGGTATCTAAACGAGCGGTAGATTTTGCCACCTACTGCGGTTTACAAAATATTACTGGCTCACCCGCTATTTCATTGCCGATGGGTAAAACAGAGACTGGTATGCCGGTAGCGGTACAGTTATCTGCACCGTTTGGGTTAGATCAGCGCTTGCTGGAGTTGGCGTATGAGTTGGAAGAAGCGAAGCCCTGGCGATTACTCAATAGCATGCAAGTCGCCCGCAACTAAAGCAGCATTTCGTACCAATACAATAATACTGTACATAAAACTGCGATTTTCGACACAGTCGAAAATCGCAGTTTTGTTTAAGCAGTGTTACTTTAAAAGCGACTGAAGCTTCATAGCGATACTCATATCGCCTTGCACTTTAATCTTGCCGCTCATAAAAGCCATCATTGGGTTTACAGAGCCGGTCATCATGCCCAGCAAATCGTCTTGCGATACACTAATGGTGCAGTCGGCATCTTTATCTTCTGTGGAAACAACATTTCCGGAGCCGGAGCCGTCCAGAAAAATTTTGTTGTCGCCCAAGTCGAATTTCAATGTTTTACCAAGTGCAGCGGCTTTGCTGGCACTGGCGGTCAGGTTGGCAAGAATTGTTTCAAAAGCCATGTGGAGTATAAGTTTTAACGGGTGAAATAATAAAGTGCCAAATGTAGCAGCTACTACTGAATTAAGAAGCCGTTGCGTTTGATAAACTTACTGTTTTAAAACCTTGATGGTGGCCTGCTTGTTTCCTTGCTCTAACTTCAAAATATAGATGCCGGATGGCTGCATGCTCAAATCAACTTGTCGGGAATGAAGATTGGTTGCGTTTAGCACTTCCTCCTCCTGAATAATATTCCCTAACACATCATAAACAGCGAATCGGGTGATGCCTTTACTATCCGTAGCATATTGCAGCATATAAACACCATTCCCCGGATTGGGAAATGCCAGACAGGCGATGGAGCCGGATTCGTGGAATATACCTGAAGTTTCTAATGCTTTTTTTACAGCAGCATAGGCATTCGCTTTGCCAAATCCCCAAGTATTGCTACCCGACAGCGGTATTGCTCCTATACTGCTATCTACTATAGCTGTGTGGGCCATAATGTCTTTCACTTGAATGGGTGTTAACGAAGGGTTAGCTTCCAGCAGCAGCGCAACAATACCGCCCACAGCCGGGCTGCTCATGGATGTACCTTGGAGCATGGCATAGGAATAGGTTTTGGAATTCCGTGGCGAAACAAAGGAACTTGTTACCAAATTGTAGTCGCTACCTGTGAGCATAAACCCGGAATCTACCGCACTCACAGCCGAGGCCAGTGCCATGCCGGGGCCTGTAATATCGGGTTTTGTGCGTCCGTCTGCGGTGGGTCCGTGGCTGCTGAAGGCCGCAATTTTACCGATTAAATAGCCGGAGTAATTGATGTTTTGGCCTGAAACATTTTTAAAGAATACTTTGCTGTTATAAGCTCCCACTGTTATGGCCGATCGTGTGGAGGCCATATCGCTAACCTGCATCACATTGTCGCCATTCACCGCCCAGCTGTAGTTGTATTTTGTAAAAGAAGAATAGTAACCGCTGTGGCGCAGCACATAGCCTTGCCACAGGTGTACGGTGCCTTCCGTAGCCACTAAATTGATGCATAGTCGGTTAGTGGTTTTGCTAAATACATCCAGTAGCATGTGTGGTTTACCATTAAATTCTGTGGAAACAGAAGTGAGTGTAATAAAGCAAGTGTCACCATCCGAACCTTTTAAAACGATACCGTGGGTAAGGTCATCTAGCCCGAATTGCACTGTGCTATCAGTTCGCGTATTGTTGTTATACAAGATAAACTTGATAAAGAAGGTTTTGGATGAATCGCCCCATATATCCACGCGGTTGGTTTTGGAAGGCAGTGCCGTGTTAAAAGTGAGAAAAGTATTGACTGAAATATCTGTTGGTGAAAATGTTTTTTGCAGGTGAATTTTTTCGTTGCCATTGTTGCCGGCAGATATCGTGAATATTTTTCCGGGGCCACTCAAATTATCCATCGCCTGACTAAAAAGCCCGGTGCCATCATGCGGGCCCAACGGTCCACCCCAGCTTAAGTTGGCAATAGCTGGCTTGCTGACCGACTGTGCGTAATTGTAAATGTATTGTACTCCATCGAGCATATCGGCCATGCCTGATGTGAGCCAGTAATCCAGAGTGGGCGAAATAGCTACAAAGACTAAATCACTGTTATAGGCTATTCCACGGTATTGTGCATGCATGCTATCGCCACCATAGCCCGAGCCACCCGCAATGCCGGCTACATGTGTTCCATGTGAACCATCATTCACATCGTATCCCTTTGTGTGTATGGAAGCGGAGTCGGCATATTCTGCTCCATACGAAAAGCCCGCTGGTGGAATGCCGATCGTTTTTTGTTCCCATACTCTTTTTACTCTGTATTGATCGTAGGCAGTATCATAAAAAGCCGGATGGGTGTAATCGAATCCCGCATCAATAATGCCCACCACCACATTTTTTCCGGTGTAGGCCTGCGGTAGCGCAATACCGGCATGCACTGAATCTACGTGTGTAGCTGCGCGTGCAGAGTCGAGGTGGAAAGCCACAGGAGCGTCCATGTCTATATATTGAATTCCTTTCAATTGTGTCAATTGCTGAAAACGCTCTATGGGAACTTGTGCGGTCCAAATATTTCCGGCTCTGGTATTTACCTGTACCCCCAAAGCCTGTAAAGCATCTTCGGAAAACCCAGTCTCTACTTTCAAAAACGTGCTGATGTAAATTTGCTGCGTATTGTCTTTGCGGTAAACATATCCTGGGTAGACACACTTGCGTTCGGCCGGTTCGTTTTTCACTCGCCACAAATACTGATGCGCAGCAGCAGAAAGGTGAGGAGTGGTGTGTTGCGCACTGATGCTATAGGCACCAAATAATGCAAAGGCAATGAGAAAGTTTTTCATGAGCGTAAAGATAGGAGACGCTTCAATACAAGATGATTTATATCAGAAAGAAAATTACTGTAGAGTAACATTAATCATCTACCGTATAAAATCAGATACGCTCTTTTGCCATACAAAATTCAGCTATGAGTACACTGGGGACTATTGCATTTGTTGTTGTGATGCTACATCTATTGGTTGGCTTCGGATACATCTTGCACAAGCTTCGTCCACATCATAAAAACGAGAAGTAATCTGAATAGTCTTTTTTTGTTTCTCCTTTTTATTACGACTGATTTAGATAGCTATCGTTTTGTAATCTTATTTCCTGTGCCTCGCTGACGGGTGCATTTAAAACGATTCACGGTTTTATTGCGCATTGCTGCATGTTTGGTTTTGCGCCCTTTCATTCGTTTGCGCCACATTCTGAAACTGGAGGGTATAGAATTACTACGCATAAATTCAATCACTTCTTTTTCCTTCAAGTCAAATTGAAATTCAATTGCCTCAAAAGGCGTGCGGTCTTCCCATGCCATTTGAATAATGCGGTCTATGTCGGCATCGGTCATTGTATGCATTTCAGTTTTACTCAACCGGTAGCTCATGACAGACGGCAATCCGCTATAGGCACAAATTAAATCTTGCTCAACCATAAATTTCGGTAGGTTTTTTCTTTGTCGTAATCATTCGCTTGCTTCTCGGTGTTGAATACGCGGTTGCTGCGCGGGTCGTTGCCCACACCCGCTACATAAGCCCAATTACACCAGTTGCTGCTTACATCATAATCAACCAATTGTTGTTCAAAGTATGCTGCGCCATAACGCCAATCTTGTTTCAACTGGTGGCACAGGAAACTCGCAACATTTTGTCTGCCCCGATTACTCATAAAACCGGTGAGTTTGAGCTCAAGCATATTGGCATCTATGAAATCGTCTCCGGTTTCTCCATTTATCCAGCGGCTTATTACTTCCGGGCTGTATAGGTGCAAGTGCTCTCCGTTACTTGAGATTCCCTGCTTTTGGAAAAATAAATTTTTGTATTTCATCATCATGAATCGAAAGTAGTCGCGCCACATTAGTTCAAAGATGAGCCAGTAGGTCGATTCGTTTGCAATGATGCGTTTCTCATATTTTTTTACCTCATGGTAAACACTTCGCGCAGAAATACAACCCAATGCGAGCCATGCTGAAAACTTCGAAGAGTAATTGCTGCCCACTAAACCGTTTCGTGTCTCTTTATAGCGAGACAAGCTTTTTGTTTCAAAAAAATAATGCTGCAGACGATTCCATGCCTCGGTTTCACCACCTTTGAAAACAATAGCGGCTCTTTTGTCTGCTTCAGTTTTACTTAATGAAAGTTCTTGCAGCGAAGGCAACACCAAAGGTTGAATGATAGGAGACATGATTCGATTTGGCTTTGCAAAAACTTCCCGTATCGCAGACTCCTTCTCTACTTTTTTCCTGAAATTGGTGAACACATCAGGTATTTCATTCAGCGCAAACGGCAAATCTTTTATGTGGTAAAGTCGGTCTGTGTTGAATGTGTGAAACGTGCAGTTGATTTTGCTCAGTTCTGCTTCAGCGCGTTGTTGCGTTTTAATTTCTTCATCAGCAATTTCTTCCTGTGCAAATACTTTTTGTACGGCATATTGTTTTGCCAAGGTTGCAATTTCCTGTGCAGAATTTCCCTTTACCAACAATAAACCAGAACCCAACGCGCGAAGATTTTTATCCAAATCGTGCAGCGACTCCAACAAGAACTGTGCTCTGAAATGTCCTGTTTTTTTGAAGCCAAACCTGGTGATAGCGAACTGTGCATCATCCAAACAATACACCGGGATAACCTCATCGCTTTGTGCAATGGCTTGCAATAACGTTTCGTTGTCGTGCAAACGGAAATCGTTTTTGAACCAAACTATGCTTCGCCTCATAACTCGTTGATGTGATGCAGGTAAAATTCGGCTTGTTTCAGAATTTCCGCCTTTGCTTTTGGTTCCATTTTTCGCCACACATTATACATCATTCCAATTCGCGGATTGTTGGCCAGTTTGCTTTCGTGCCTGTCGTAAAAATTCCAATACAAGCTGTTGAACGGACATGCTTTTTGCCCGGTCTTTTTTGTTTTGTCATAAAAGCAACCACTGCAATAGTTGCTCATTTTGTTGATGTAAGTTGCTGAACTTACATAAGGTTTGGTACCCACCATGCCGCCATCAGCAAACTGACTCATCCCTCTGGTATTTGTTATCTCCACCCATTCAATCGCATCGATATAAATGCCCAAATACCATGCGTCCACTTCATCCGGGTGCACCCCGGCCAGCAATGCAAAATTGCCCGTTACCATCAGTCGCTGAATATGATGCGCATAAGCATAATCCAATGATTGTTTAATGGCATTTTTCAGACAGCTCATGTTTGTTTTTCCTGTCCAAAACCATTCGGGCAGTTTTTCGGTATGGTTGAAAAAGTTGAGGGTGGCATATTCCGGCATTTTCAGCCAGTAAATTCCGCGCATGTATTCGCGCCAGCCTATAATCTGCCGCACAAATCCTTCTAGCTGATGGTAAGCTATTTCATCCTTACGTTTTGTGTATTCGGCAATGGCTCTGTCCACCACTTCTTTGGGTGAAAGCATTTTTGTATTAAATGCAAAAGACAGGCGCGAGTGATACAAGTTCCATTCGTTTGTTGCCATGGCATCCTGAAAAGTACCGAACCACTGCAAACATTCCGCAATAAAAAAATCAAGCAATTGCACAGCTTGTTTTCTGCTGATTGGCCAATAAAAACCGGCACTGTTCACGCTTCCGATGGTGCTGATGTTTGCTTTCTGTATTTCTTTTTCAATGTGCTCTACATTGTTTTCAAAAAGCAATGGAGCTATGGGTTTGTGCGATTTAGGAAGTTTTTGTCGGTTGTCCTGATCAAAATTCCATTGACCATTCATTGGATTTTTTTCGTCTTCCATCAGCACATGATGTTTCTTGCGCATGTGCCTGTAGAAGGTTTCCATCAAATACATTTTCTTGCCCAAAAACAAATCGGCCAATTCATTGCGAGTGGTGTAAAAATGTTCCGTGTCGCACACAGCATGTTTAATGTTCAAGTTGGAAACAAAAGATTTCAGATGCTCATCTACGCGATATTCATCCGGCAATTGATATTCAAAATTTGTGAATTGATATTGTGCAATGAGTGCGGCACAATTAACGGCAAAACTTTGGCAGTTGTTTTTATCGTTCAGATAAATGTAAATAACCTGATGTTTTTGCTGCCGCAACTCCTGAGCGAAGTTTTGCATAGCCGCAAAGAATCCAATTACTTTTTGAGTGTGGTGTTTAGCATAATCAGTTTCGCTACGTATTTCCATCAATACGTACGTTACAGAATCATCTACATTTTTAAACCAGGAGTGTTGATGATTTAGTTGGTCGCCAAGAATCAGCCGTAGTGTTTTTGGTGCTCCCTTTGTCATACTATTTTTTGCTGCGGCAGCGGCCGCTGCAATACTTTACTTCGCTCCAGTTTTTCTCCCACTTCTTCCGCCAAGCAAAGGGGCGGTTGCATGTAACGCACACTTTGGTAGGCAGATGTTCTTTTTTATGTTTTTTCATTCTCTCTGGTTCCAGTTTTCTATTGGTACAATAGAAAAAAAGCCGGTTAAGCGGATTACGATGACATGCATCCGTCCTAAGATATAGTTACAAAACAATCGGGTATTCCGTTTGGTTCAGTAAGGTTTACTACATGTTGATATACTTTCATTTTACTAAGTTCAGTAGAACGACTCTTTATTACATTCTCCTTAGTTACTACTACTTTAGGTAGTCACTTTCTTAATTATCCTTAAAAATTTTGCAACCGTAGTTTCATTCTATTCATTACAATCAATATCCTTTTCTTCACTCAATGATAGAGTTGCAAAATGTCCGCAAAGCTTACCGGATGGGCAATGTACCTTTACAGGTGCTCAAAGGGATAGATATGCGGGTAGACGAGGGCGAGTTTGTATCTATTATGGGTTCTTCGGGTTCGGGAAAATCTACCTTACTGAATATTTTGGGCATACTGGATGATTACGATGAGGGTAGTTACAAGTTGAATGGGCAGCTCATAAAAAACCTCTCACAAACTAAGGCGGCACAACTCCGCAATCGATTTTTAGGTTTTGTATTTCAGAGTTTCAATCTTATTTCCTTTAAAAACGCAGTGGATAATGTAGCGTTGCCGCTCTACTATCAAAACGTAGGAAGAAAAGAACGCAGCCGCATGGCCATGGAGTATCTCGAAAGAGTGGGTTTGAAAAATTGGGCAGCGCACTTGCCAAGCGAACTTTCAGGTGGGCAAAAACAGAGGGTAGCTATTGCCCGCGCACTCATTGCTCAACCTAAAGTGATATTAGCGGATGAACCTACCGGAGCTCTTGATTCGCAAACATCCCATGAAATTATGGAGCTGTTCAAAGACATGAATCGGCAAGGTATGACCATTGTTATTGTAACGCATGAACAGGACGTAGCAGATACTACCGACCGAATTATTCGTATCAAAGACGGATTAATTGTAAACACTACATGAACTACGATAGTCTGATAGAGATTTACTATGTGGTTCGCAACAATAAACTGCGCACTTTTCTTACGGCATTTAGCGTTGCCTGGGGTATTTTTATTCTCATTATACTGCTAGGAGCCGGTCGTGGTTTGCGAAATGGAGCCGAACAGCAGTTTGCCTCCGATGCTACTAACACTATATGGATTGATGGTGGTAAAACATCGATGGCGCATAACGGATACCAACCGGGTCGTGTGATTCGTCTAACGAACGAAGACATGGAAATGATTTTGAGAAAGATGAAGGGCATAGAACATCAATCCGGCACCGCGCAGGGGCATATGATGAAGAATATGCGATATGGCAACAAGAAAGCCAGTTTCATGGTGCGGTCCGGCCACGCAGATCATCATCATCTTGAAAACCTATCGGTGACACAAGGTCGCTTCTTGAACGAAAACGATATGCATCAGTTTCGCAAAGTGTGCGTTATCGGTGAACCCGTGCAAGAAGCCTTCTTCCAACATCAAACGGCTATCGGAAAATACATAAATGTAGATGGAATCCCCTTTCAGGTAGTGGGTGTTTTTAATGACCCCGGCCGTGGCGATATGGATAGAATTTATATACCCGTGACCACTGCGCAAAAGGTGTTTAACGGTCAACATTATTTAGACGTTATCTGGTTGGGTACAGGCGATTTGCCGGTGGACCAAGGTTCTGCCATGGCTCAAGAGATCACCCGATTGCTGGCAGCACGCCACCGCTTTAATCCGGAAGATAAAAATGCGGTGAGCGCCTATAACAACCGCGAAAACTACGAACGTATTATGAATATGCTGAGCGGCATTCGCATTTTTATCTGGATTATAGGAATCGGCACGATAGTGGCTGGAGTGGTGGGCGTCAGCAACATTCTCATGATTTCAGTGAAAGAGCGAACGAAAGAAATCGGGATTCGAAAAGCATTAGGGGCCAATCCATTTTCTATTGTGAGTTTAATTTTGCAGGAGTCGCTTATTATTACTGCCTTGTCGGGCTACACCGGTATGGTGCTGGGTGTGGCGGTGCTGGAGTTGTTCAAAGAATATGTGCCCAACAGCGATTTTTTTAAAAACCCCGAGGTAGATTTCAAAGTAGCGATGACGGCTACCCTTGTGTTAATTGTAGCCGGATTGATAGCCGGTTTTTTTCCGGCAGCCCGTGCAGCCAGCATTCATCCGGTAACCGCTCTAAAAGATGAAGTATGATTTTAGACCTCGATAACTGGCAGGAGATAGCGATTGCTATGCGCAAAAACAAACTGCGCACGGCCTTAACGGCCTTTGGCGTGTTTTGGGGAATCTTTATGCTGGTGATTATGCTGGGTTCGGGCAATGGCTTGCGCAATGGAGTGCTCGAAGAATTCAGAGGCACTGCTACCAACAGTTTTTTCATGTGGACGCAGGCTACCAGCAAACCCTACAAAGGCCTGCAGCCAAACCGGTATTACAACTTTACGATTGAAGATGGTATAGCGCTCCGGCAAAATATTGCCGAACTGAGTGTGGTAGCACCCATGAACCAACTAGGTGGCTATAACAGCAATAATAATGCGGTGCGTGGATTAAAGTCCGCTGCTTTTTCCATTTATGGTATTCATCCCGAGCTAAAGGATATTCAGCAATTCAATATAACCAAGGGCCGGTTTATCAATGCCAACGACATTCGCGATAAACGTAAAATAGCGGTAGTGGGCGAAGCAGTGATTGAAAAACTATTTACCCCAGATGAAGACCCGATGGGACAATATATTAAAGTAAACGGAGTCAACTTTATGATAGCCGGCACCCTGCGCGGTAGTGGCAATGGCAATCAGGCGCGCGAACAGGCCGAATCAATTTATCTGCCCTTTAGCGCCTTTAGTCAGGCATTTAATATGGGCAATCGGGTGGGGTGGTTTTCGGTAAAGAGTGCCGATGCCGTTCCGGCAGTCACAGCCGAAAAGAAGGCGATGGCACTGCTGAAAGAACGACACAAAATTGCACCGGATGACGACCGCGCCATCGGCCATTGGAATATGGCCGAACAATTTGGGAAACTGAATGGCTTATTTCTGGGCATAGAAATGTTGGTATGGTTTGTTGGTATAGGCACCTTGATGGCCGGTGTTATAGGCGTGAGCAACATTATGTTGATAGTCGTAAAAGAGCGCACACGCGAGATAGGCGTGCGGAGAGCACTGGGTGCTACACCTGCTGCTATCGTCAGTCAACTGATGATGGAATCGGTAACACTAACGGCTGTTGCCGGCTATGCGGGATTAGTGGCCGGGGTGGGTTTGTTGGAGTTGGTTAATACCTATTTGCCTACTGGCGATGGAAATATGTTTTTGCATCCGGGCGTTGATTTGGCAGTGGCATTAAAAGCCTTGGGTATTTTAATTTTTTCGGGAGCGCTGGCGGGTTTAATACCGGCACAGCGGGCGCTGGAGATATCACCCGTAGAGGCATTACGAGCAGAATAAAAAAACACATAATAATGATGAGTAAAGCAATTAAGACAATAGCTGTGTTGGCCGTGCTGGCCCTCTTTGGCTGGACGTTTTATTTCCTCTATGCTAAATCAAAAAAAGAGCCGGAGCAGGTAAATACCATTACGCCATCAGTGCAAAACATTATTCAAAAGACGGTAGCCACCGGAGCCATCAACCCTCGCAAAGAAGTGGCGATGAAGAGTCAGGTAAGCGGTATTGTAGACCGGCTTTTTATTAAGGCGGGCGACCGTGTGAAGCAAGGCGATGTTATAGCGCGCATTAAAATCATTCCCAATATGCTGAACCTCAGCAATGCAGAGAACCGCCTGAACCAGGCCAAAATTGCAGTAGAAAATGCCCGGCTTGATTATGAACGATTCAGGCAGTTGCTCAGCGATAAAGTGATTGCTACAGCTGAATTTCAACAAGCGGACAACCGCTATAAAACAGCCAACGAGGAGTTGGATGCTGCGCAAAACAATTTGCAATTAATTAAGGAAGGTACCACCGCAAAAGCCGGGCAGGTGTCCAACACACTGATTAAATCTACCATCAGCGGTATGGTGCTGGATGTGCCGGTAAAGGAAGGTAACTCGGTGATTGAGAGCAATACCTTTAATGAAGGTACCACTATTGCGTCTGTGGCCGATATGGGCGAAATGATTTTTGTGGGCAAGGTAGATGAATCGGAAGTGGGAAAGATACACGTGGGCATGCCACTGATATTGACCATTGGCGCTTTGCAGGAAGATAAATTTGATGCCAGACTGGAATACATCAGCCCCAAGGGCGTAACCGAAAACGGAGCCATACAATTTGAAATTAAAGCGGCTATTGATTTAAAAGAGGACAAATTTCTGCGTGCAGGCTACAGTGCTAATGCCGACATCATTTTGTCGCGCAAAGACAGTGTGCTGTCGGTGCCCGAGAGTGTGCTGCTGTTTGAAGGCAACAAATCATTGGTAGAAATACAAACAGCCAGCGGTAAGTTGGAGAAGAAAGAAATTAAAACAGGCCTCTCCGATGGCATTCAGATAGAAATATTGGAAGGGCTAAGCGGCCAAGAGAAAATAAAGACACCGACTCTGGCCGCGGAGAAGTAAGCAGATTTTTTACACTAGTCCGGAGTACCGGCCCGCTCTGTGGTAGTGCTGCCGGGGTGGTAGATGCGCTCGGCCTGTTGGTATACCTGCGCTTTATTCAGCGACATGGGTTTTAGTTGTTTGTTGACAAAGAGCTCCATTTGGTCGGTGCTGTGCGGGTGGCCCGGCTTAGAGGAAGCGCCATAGGCATGCACGGTTTCTATTTCTGGACCGGCCGGAGAGAAGCGCACCAACTGGATGTAGCTTTCGCCCACAAAGGTGCGTCTTTGTCCGTTTTTGTGCGGCTGACTGATGGTGCAGGCCAGCACTTCGGGCATGCCGCCAATGGGCAGTTCTTTGGCACCGCGCACGTGCTTTTGCACCTGGCCAATAGGCACCTCGAGTGCACCAAAATGGCGCAGCATGTGGCGCTTGGCGCTGCGGAGGGCTTTTACATATTGCTGCTCGGTGAAGGTGTTCATCTCATAGTTGGTGCCGCGGTGGCTGATGATATCGATGAGCGGATACATGGCAAAGGTGATAAGGGCAGCTTGGCGGTTGTTGACATCGCTGAGGCAATTCCACTTGCGAAGCACGGCAATGGCATCGGCCAGGTCGGGGTATTTTCGGGGGTCGAGGTTAAAGAGGATTTGGGCATTGGCCAGTCCGTAGTTATAGAGACTGTCGTTGTATTGTTCATCGTATTTAATGCGTTTGAAATCGCGGTAGCTCAGTTTACCTTCTTTGCCAATGAGAAAATGCGCCATAATGCTGCGGTTGTTGCGCTCGGTGGTGTAGCCAAAGGTGGGGTTGAAATGTTGGGGCAGCGGATTATCGCCCGGGCCGCTGGCTTCAAAGCAACTGTTGTTGGTGTTTACCAGATAGCCGCTCCTGGGGTTGAGCACCTGCGGCAGCGAATCGATGGGGTAAAAGTTTTTGTCCCAGAGGGTAGCCTGTGTATTGCCGGGCAATACTTTTTGCCAGTTGTAGGCAGGATTGCGGTGTGCAAAGAGGCCGTTGCTGATGTAGAAAATAGTATCGGTGCGGTCGGCATAAATGAAGTTGATGGATGGAAAGGCCCCGGCTGCCAGGTGGCCTTTCCATTCGCTGAAGCTTTTGGCTTTGTTCATGTCAAAGAGTTTTTCGCAGCCGCGGATATCCATATTGGCCGGAAAGCGCAGCGAGTAAAAGCCGTCTTTATTCTTGAGGGTGGTGCCATACTTGCTCCAGTAAAATGTTTTGGTGATGGGAAGGCGGATGGCGCCCAGCTTTACCTTCACGGTTTTTTTGCGTACTTGCAGGTTTTCCCAGTGGTCGTCTATGCGGTATTGCAGGCGGTGCCGGGGGTTCATTTCCAGCTTGTATACATCGCACAGGTCGGGGTGATTGAGGGTGCAGGCCCAGCCCAGGTATTCGTTGGTGCCATGAAACACACTCATGCCCCCCGGAAAGGTGCCGCCCAGTATGTTGAGCCCTTCTTCGCTCACAAGGTGTACTTCGTACCAGCTAAAGAGGCCTTCGAGGGGCTGGTGCGAATTGACGGCCAGGTAGGTTTTGCCCTCGGTGGTGCGCTGGCGGCTAAAGGCGAAGGCATTGCTGCCGGAGGGCAGGTTGGTTTCGTAGTTTTTGATGTAACCCAAAAATATTTTCTGAATATCCAGATACATATTGGTGAGCAGCATATTGGTAACCACATATTGCGCCACAATCTGCTTGGGGGTGACCGGAAACAACCCCGGGCGCAGCAGCTCCTCGGGGTGGGCGGCTGCATAATCGTTGAGCCCCTGGGCAAAGGCTTCTATTTTTGTTTTAAAGGCAGGGGTAAATACAGCGTCATAGGCGGTGTCTACTATTTCGCGGGCACCTGAGATAAACGACAAAAAATCGAGCACGGCTCCGTCTTTGCCATCGGCTTCGGCCAGGCGGCCCTCCAGGGCCAGCAGCATTTTTTGCACCGTGGCAAAATCATCTTCGCAACCCGCCCAGGCCAGGCCATAAATGGCATCGGCATCGGTGCGGCCGTAGATATGGGGCACACCGTAGTGGTCGCGCACAATTTCTACATCGCCCGGCTGCACGCGCGCGAAGGAGGCAGATGGACCCAGAATCAACATTAAAAACGCGGCAAACGCAGGCAACACAGCGGCAGAAAGGCGAAGGGTCATAAAGGGAAAATTGAAGGTGTTTTGGGTAATAAGGAGTGGATATTCTCCACTGTCGTATCAGGGGGGGAAATATTGTAGGAGGCGTCAGATTTTTTTAAGGGTGGCTCAATGGATTCGTACCGTTTTTGCCGGTATCCATTTTTCTGATTTTAGCCAGCGCGCTCTGCTACGGCTGTTAAAGGCAACTCCACACAACTTCCGTGCGGTTGTAAAAATGATTTCGGCAACCGCACGGAACTTACGGACGGGTGTACCGAACCTCCGTATAACCATACAGAACTCCCGTAAACGTGCACACAACTTGCGGGCAACTGCACGCAACCTCTCTGCAACCGCACAGAACTTCAGTACACCTGCACACAACCTGCGGGCAAACGCACCGAACCTGTGTGCAATGCTCCCGATCATCGGTAGAGCGCCCCTTTCTTTGGTAGAAATAGCCTACAGGCCCTTGTTGCCCCATCTAAAGTCCATAAATAAAGTAGGGTGCCGGTAAACCAGCGTCTGCCAATCGTAGTGCCATTTATGCCCCGAAGTATTATTTTGCAGCACAAACATATCATCCCATGAAACCATTCTTACTAGCCACTGCAACCCTTTTGTTGCTCACCATCTCAGCCTGCAAAAAAGAAAACAAAACCCCACGCTGCACCCTGGCCACCCGCGCCAGCTTTGCCGATTCGGCCCGTGTAACGTATGATGCACAGGGGCGGGTGTCTACGTATGAAATAGTGGGTGAATCGGTTTATACCTTCAACTATACCAGTGCGCTGGCCGCGCAGTGTGTGGTGTCTATCCCCGGAAACCCCACCTATACCACCTACAATATTTTCCTGAATACCAACGGCACCGTTTCTTCGATGACCAACTCCATTGTGTTAGGCGGCTCCACCATCGACTATACTTTTTACTTTACCTATAATGCCGAAGGGCGCATTGTTAAATGCCTGCAGCGCTACGACCAACCCGGGGCTATCAGCGTTAAGCTCGACAGCATGGTATATATCAACGGCTCGCTGGCCGGACAGTATAGTTTCTATGGCCCTTCGTCTACAGGGCCTTTCACCCTGCAGGAATACGCCCTTACTACTTCTA
>CAYQRR010000016.1:0-6041 GCA_964419635.1 uncultured Chitinophaga sp.
ATGGCGGTGCTGATGCTGCAAGCCTGCCACCGCGATTTTAAAGTGCCCGCAGTGCTTTCGGCATACGCCCTGCAAGCCAACCACGATGCCGCCACCGAACTGCAAAACCTATACAACATACAAAAAACCCACCCCGGCAATCTGTTTGATAACGAAGCCAACATCCGGAAACTGGCTCGCCAAATACAACAAAACCAAAACCCCCTTCAGCTGCCCGACCTGCTCGAAAAACTAGCCCGCCAATATCTCTATGCCGGAAAACCGGACACTGCCATCACCACCTACCGGCAATGCTACGCACTGGCACGGCAGCTGGATTCGGTTCGCTTTGCCTACCTGCTGGCCAACGAACACCTGCAACTGGCCAAATGCTGGTTCCGATTGGGCGAATTGCAAAACTGTCAGCAAAACCACAACAACCAGTCCTGCATTGTTCCATTTACCCCATTGGCCCTTCACCGCCTGCCCGATGGCTCCACCAACGCCATCCGCAGCCTGCAACAACATTTAAAAAAACATCCGGAGGATACAGAAGCGCTCTGGCTGTTGAATATAGCTTGCATCACCATCGGCCTAACACCCGATAGTCTGCAGCCGGGCAGCGGAGCACTCATGAGCCGCTACGACTCACCCCCGCTGTATGGTGCATGGCGCAATATTACGTCCACAGCCGGTATCCATTACATGGGTACCACAGGAGGCTGCATCATAGAAGACTTTAACAATGACGGTCTGCCCGATCTATTCATTACCGCCTGGCACCTCAACGAAAATGTAGCGCTGTATAACAACAACGGCAACGGCACCTTCACCAATATCACCGGCAAGGCCGGGCTGCAGGGCATTACTGGCGGTTCGCAATGTATCACCACCGATTTTGACAATGACGGTCTGCTCGACATTACCATCCTGCGCGGTGGCTGGGGTGCCGTAGCAGGTCACCAACCCAAAACCATCCTGCGCAACATGGGCAAGCACCGCTTTGCAGACGTTACAAAAAAACTGGGCCTGCATACCTATCGCCCCTGCCACACCGCGTGCTGGGCCGATTTTGATAATGACGGATTTCTGGACCTCTTTACCGGCAACGAAAGCAACTACTACATGGGCGATTATTCCTCCAACCCCTATGAGTTGTATATGAATAAAGAAGGCAAATTGCTATTGGACGAAGCAACAAAAACGGGCTTAAACATCCAGGCGCTGGTAAAAGGAGTTGCCGCTACGGATATAAACAACGATGGCTACCCCGACCTGTATGTATCCGTCTTTGGCGGTCAAAACATGCTGTTTTTAAACCAATACCCCGCCAAAGGACATTTATCTTTTAAAAACATAGCCCCGCAAGCCGGAGTAGAACAACCTGTTTTTAGCTTTAGCGTAGCCCCTGCCGACTTCAATAACGATGGCTACGAAGACCTCTTTGTAGGCTCCTATACGATCATTAATTCTGACTTCAGTATCTACGATAGCTATAAAAACGGCACTCCGCCAAGGCAGCCCGCCCGTTTATATCTTAACAACGGCAACAATACCTACACCGATGCCACCCAACGCTATGGCCTGCACCAATTCAACTGCAATACCATGGGCCTCAATACGGGCGACATCGACAATGACGGATACACAGACCTCTACCTCGGCACCGGAGGCCCCGATGCCTCTATGATCACCCCGAACATCTTATTGCGCAACATAGACGGAAAACAACTGGCCGACATCAGCCGCCAAAGCCGTGTAGCACACCTGCAAAAAGGGCATGGCATAGCAATATCCGACTTAGACAACGATGGCGATAACGATATGATGGTTAATCTGGGCGGAGCATACGATGGCGATAAATTTCACGCCTGCCTGTTCGAAAACCCCGCAAGCGGCACCAATTGGATTACTCTACGACTACAAGGCACCCAATGCAACAGACCCGCCATAGGGGCGCATATTACTATTCATATCACTCAAAAAGATCAAAGCACCAAAACCATCCACCAAACCATCAATTCAGGCGCCAGCTATGGCTGCTCGTCATTTACCAAAACCATAGGCCTGGGTACCAATCTTCAAAAAATTGAAAAAATAACCATCCGTTGGCCGGGCGGTTCTACCACCACCTATAGCACACTCGAACACAACAAAGCCTATCACATTACCCAAAACCAAGCCACCCCGACATTAATAACACGCCCTAATTATACCTTTGGAGCAGAAACAGCCACACACGCATGCTGCCAACCCTCCACACATCCTTCAATCATTTCAGGTCGCTAAACATCCCCCTATAAATGATGAACACCCGCTGTTTAATCCCTTTCATTGCCGCTGCGCTGCTTTTGTTTTCATCGTGCCAGCGCGATAAACAAAACCTATCGGTGCCTATACCGCGCATGCAAAGCCTGCCGCACCAATCCACCGGCATCCGGTTTAGAAACGACATAGCCGAGGGCAAAGAATTTAACCCCCTCACCTACGTATACGCTTACAATGGTGGCGGAGTAGCCGCTGCCGACCTCGACAATGACGGACTCCCCGAACTCATCTTCACCGCTAACCAACAGGGCTGCACCATTTACAAAAACAACGGAAAATTTCACTTTACAGACATCACCCCCAAAAGCGGCATACAATACCGCGGAGGCTGGTATAATGGCATTACACCGGCCGATGTAAATGCAGATGGCCTTATCGATATTTATATCTGCCGTTCCGGAACCGATACCACCAACCGCGAAAACCTCTTGTATATAAACCAGGGCAACCTCCGGTTTTCTGAACAGGCCGCTACCTACGGACTAAACGACTCAAACCCATCCAACCATGCCTGCTTTTTTGATTATGATAATGATGGCGACCTGGATGTTTTTATAGCCAACCACCTGGACAACTTTGACTTTATTTATAAAGCCGAAGCACATCTCGATAACTTTTTATCCGGTCAAGCCATCAATAAACTTTTCCAAAACAATAATGGCTACTTTACCGATGTTACCCAGGCATCAGGCATACCTAATACCCTCACCTACTCCCTGAGCGTATCCTCGGCCGATGTAAACCATGACAGCTATACCGACCTGTATATTACCAACGACTTTTTCTCTCCCGATCAGCTACTCATCAATAATGGAAACGGCACCTTCACCGACCGAATCAACCAATACACCCCACACTGCTCCCTCTTTGCCATGGGCTCTTGCTTTGAGGATATCAATAACGATGGCTATGCAGATCTGATGGAAGTAGACATGCTGCCCGATAATCATCAAAGACTAAAAGCCAACCTGCTCCAATTTTCACTGAATGCCTACACCCTTATTCACCAATCTCTGAAGCCCAAACAATACATAAAAAACATGCTCTTTGTATCCAATGCCGGAAAGTCTTTTACCGATGTAGCAGAATTTGCCGGAGTAGCTGCAACAGACTGGAGCTGGAGCGTTCTCATGGAAGACTTTGACAATGACACCCGAAAAGACATTTTCATAGGTAAAGGCCTGAAGCGAGATTACTTTGATCTTGACTTTATGACCCTCCAAAATGAACGAAAAAGAAAACTAGGATTTAAGCACGCTATTGATACCATATACAATCAAATGCCCCAGGTAAGACAACCTAATTACTTATTTCAAAATCAGGGAAACTTACAATTTACAAATGCTGCCAACACTTGGGGGCTAAAAGAAAAACTAGCAACAAACGGGGCAATAGCTGCTGACCTGGATGCAGATGGCAACCTCGACCTCGTGCTTAACAACACCGATGAATATGCCTCCATCTACAAAAACAACACCAACCAAACACACTCCCTCAGCCTTATTGTAAATTCAGGGAGCAGAAACCCAAACGCCATAGGTACCAGAGTAGAGGTATATACTGGCAATACCATTCAGAGCAGAGAAATATCTACCACCCGAGGTTTTCTGTCGGGTAGCCTGTTACCATTACATTTCGGTCTTCATCATTATTCATCTGTAGACTCCGTAAAACTATACCTGTACGATAAGTCCTTCACATATTACAAGCTACAAGCGGATACCACTTATGCCCTTACTGCCCCCACCGCCTCCGGTACCCTTCAGCCGCCTCTTCCACTTCCGTTAGCAGCTGAGGCAGCCAAACCATTCCTGGATGTTCACCACCGCGAAGCACCACACTCAGATTTCAAAAACTATCGCACGCTGCCCTTTTCATTTTCTGAACTGGGACCTGCTGCTCAGGTAGTAGACATTAATAAGGATGGTCGGGACGATGTATTTGTTGGAGGCGCTTACAACGGCAGCGTTTCACAACTTTGGGTTCAGCAACCCGATTGTAGTTTCAAAAAACTGGACAATGCCCCTTGGGAAAAAGAAAATATAGAAACACAGCATGCTCTGTTTGCAGACTTTAATAATGATACTTACCCAGATTTACTACTCAGTTGTGGCACTAGTGAATTAGCAAGTCATGATACGCTGCAAAACAGCCGATTATATTCAAACCTGGCCGGAAAAAAATTCATAGATGCTACAAACCTGCTACCATTTATACCGGGTATAAAAACCACAGCCACAGCGTTTGACTTTGACCGAGATGGAGACCTTGATATATTCACCGCGACTCGAATGATACCAGGCCTTTACCCCACCGGTACGCGAGGGTATTTACTGGAAAATACCAGTAAGGGATTTCGAGATGTAACCGCTAAAAAAGCTCCGATACTTCTTACTTTAGAAAACGTCACTTCCTGCGCTCTTGGCGATTTGGATGGTGATAAGGTTTCCGAACTAGTAGTAGCCGCAGATTGGAGCCCTATTCAAATATTTAAAATTGCTCGCCAAACGATAGAATTATATCCGTACTATTTACCGGCAGACAGTCTGCGCGGCCTTTGGCGAACCATTGATTTAGCTGACATTGATACTGATGGTGACCTGGATATAATTGCCGGTAATGAAGGATTAAACAGCTATCTAAAGGCTACCTATAAAGAACCTATTGAGTTATTTTTTAACGATTTTGACGACAATGGAGTATCTGAACCACTGCTTTTTCACTACCTCAAAGGGAAAAGACATTTGCTCTATGATCGAAACACCTTCTGCGAACAGATGCCAAAGTTTAGAAACAAGTTTCTGACTTATCAGTCTTATGCATACTCCTCTCCTAACGATATTGTTGCCCAACAAAAAATTAACAATTCCAAATATTACCATGCTAATTTTTTACAATCTATAGTGCTTAAAAACGACAAAAGTCACGTATTGAAATACGAACCACTTCCTTTCAAGTTTCAACTCTCCCCCATTAATGGATTTACTGCATTCCATTCATCAAGCCATGATGGTACTAGTATACTTACCGCCAACAATTCAAACAACTCCATCTACTGGACTTCCAACGCCACAAACCACCCATCACAGATATTTTTTATCCCTAACCAACATCAAAAAAACAACTCCCAACCAGCAAATATTGAAAGTGAAAACAATGCGGTATCCAAAAGAATATTAGTGGTAAAGACCTGTGAAGGAAGACAACTACTTTATGTAAACAACAACGCCCCCTCGATGTTACACACAATACGATAAGGTATTCCCAAAAAACAATGTGTCAACTAACCTAATTGTTTGCCAAAACAAATTTGGTCAACACATACTTGCCGACACTGTCTCCAAGTACCATACCTTGCTTACATCCGGTCATGTAATGAATACCACCATACACCCGGCTCAAAGCTGCCTCATCAGCAGCACTTCGAAGATTATCAAATTTTCTGATACCAGTACCGTAGGTAATCTCTGCACTATCTATAAAAGCATAATTGAACCCAAAAAAATGTTCTAGAACAGTAGCTGCAGCAGCAGAGACCACACTATGTCCGCTTGGATGCTCGGGGAAGAGCGGTGTTTCCAAAAAAGGATACCATGTTTTATCTATATAACGCTGAATATATGTCTCAGGCCTGATTAGGTCGTGTTTGAATTTTTCGGCCCAACAGCATTTAAATCCATCTGCTAAGGCTATTGATGTAATGGATAAAACAAATGCGGTGTTCAAATTATTCA
>CAYQRR010000016.1:6051-17496 GCA_964419635.1 uncultured Chitinophaga sp.
AACACAAATTTGTTTAGCAATATGAACCCAATGCCCACCTGGTGTAAGCTGGCGAGCATTAAACATAACATGTCCCTCCACATTTGTTTTTTGTGGGTTACAATCCCAAAATTGAGCTATAGACTTGAGCGAATCCAAGATTTGTTTCCTGCTTCCATACTCATAAACCTGATTTGCTAATGCATAAAAATCAGAGCCTGGTAATGAATCAAAATGTGGAGGCCCCGGAGTAATAAATTGATTTGACGAATCTAATGCCATTGTATTAACGCTACCCCAATATGGTTCCAAAGCTTCTCCAAAAGTTGGTGATGTTGGTAGCCAAGAGCTAGCCTTAGCTCGTAAAGTATACCTAGGCATGTTTCGAGTTTCTTTATAAAAATCAGTATTGCTCCATTGTATAATTTGTTGCGCTATCTGTTGTCCGCTCTCGTACGATATTTTTACTTGCTGTGATGAAACATGGGGCAAACGCATCTTAATGAGACTGTCAGCCATTTTTTCGATTATGTAATCCCGGTAAACCATTGTTTTGGCAACCTCCGAAAAAGCTACAACCGCAACAATAATGCTATCCCCCACTGGCTTAAATTTGCTATTGCCACCCCAGCCTTTCATTTTAGCCACAATAGGATTAGCATTCTGTACGTAACAAGCTAATGCTTCATAAGCAGTGATGTTACAATAAGCATATATTCTTGATGCTACCGGGGGACTAAAGCCATCTGACACTATTGCCTCCGTAAGCCCCTCATTTAACAGATTTATGTAGTTTTCAGTTGTAATTGTTTTACTGCCTTGATTGCATGAGTTAAAAATAACACATACAGCAACGCAAATTCCAACTATTTGCCTGAAAGTATTTGCTGAGTGAGGCATGCGTATCATTATTTATGTTTAAAAAAACCGTTATTCAAAATTAGTTTGGGGTCGAAGGCAAATTTGAGTTTTTTAAACTCATCGTAAATTTCTGCCCCCAGATAACTTCTATAGTCAATTTCTTTTGACACAATCTCTGTCTGTATATATCTTCTGTACTTTCGGTCGGCCATAATTTGTTTCATAAAACCATTTTCCATATCAATTAAATATTGCCTGGCCTCTTCCTTTCCCTTATTCACCGGTATATAGCCCCACACGCCAATACATATCAGGTCTTCCGACTTCGGGTAAATTAAAGGAGGCACAAACTTAAAACAACTGATTTTCCATATACAGTCGGGCTGCAGTACTGTGCGTTGTTGATTTTGAACACGAATGGAATGAGAGAATTCCATGGCCTCGTCCTTGTCTGTCCAAGGCGCATAGATATTGAGCCAAAAAACAATCTTTTCGCCCTTGTAAATAAACTCATGTGAGGTATGTTGACCTTCACTTAGTACCGCCCATTCCTCAGTAATTGTTGATCTATCGGGCAATTCTCTTAAAGGCACTTTAGAAAACCTGATGGTTTTTAACTTGGCTTTAGTGATTATTCCCAATTGTCCTGCGCTACCAAACAACCACTTAAAAGCAGCATCTTCCTTTTTAATAATCTTAACGGTGCCCGTTCCATCCACCAACGTTACTTCTTCTACATTTTCCCAAAACCCTCCATATAACCAACTACCCTCACCTATACCGCCAGCACTGATATATCCACCCAACGAAGGGCCCGCTCCCCCATCATTTATAACAGGCAAATCTCGTCCATAATGCCGCAACCAATTGCGAATTGACTGCATACTAACGCCTGCTTCCACCTCAACTATGCTATCGTTTACCCGCCAACATTTATTCAACTTATCAGTTACAAGATACAGCTCCCCGTTTTTAGGAAGAGACGAACCGTTCATGCTATGTCCCTTGCCGCGAACCCTTATTTTTTTACTTAAACTGTAGCAGTGTTTAGTGACCACGGAAACAGCAGCAGTGTTTGTAGGATGAAACTCATAATAATTAGTATCGCTTGAAAAAACTCCCCCCACATCGTAAACAAAAAAGCCAGGCTTATAATTGAACACCTCTTGCACCAACTTAGCACTATCTGCATATTCTCGGTATGCTGGATTAGGCTTGTTACGCTGACATGCAGACACGAGTGATATAATAAAGGGAGTTATAATGAAAAAAAACCGCCTCATTTTTTATTTTTTATGCATATGACACTTAAAGAAACGTCTTTGCCGAAATCACTTACATATGTTCTATAACTCAGGAAATTTATCTCAAAAGCAGTTGCATTGAGCCCATTTCCATCGCTTGTCCAAAAGTGTGCATACATACCATAGTCATAATAAACACCAAAAGATGTTTTGTGCCCCGCTGGTCTTATCCGCCATTGCTCTTTGAGCGCTTTTTCGAAACCGGCCTGTCCATTGAAAACTGATTTTAAAGATTGAAAGTCTTTGGCACTTGGCAAAATATAACCGGTAGGGCAGGCATTTTGAGCAGCTTTCCACGAATAAAGGCGCCCATATTGTTCACACAAAGGAATACTATCAAAACAACAATAGCTTTGGTCGCATTTCCAGGAAAGTGCCTGGGATATCCACTCTTGTCCATTTAATTTTACGGTAGTGTATGTCATGTCATCTCTGTCATCTATAACGATCTGCTGGGCATTCGTTTGGTAGTAAAGAAATGTACAAATTGAAACCAATAAAAAACAGGCCTGATTTGTATAATTCATATAGTAATATGTTGCCACTTCACTTCCGGCCGCGCCACCCCCGGAAATTTTTCGAACCAGGGCTTGTGGCGTTCTTCTTCGTTAAAGTGGATTTTAAAATAAAGAATTTCTTCGGGGATTAATGTCAGCGGATTAAAGCCCACATTATAAGCCAGGCTGATGCTAAAAATGCCGGCATTAAAAAAATGAGCCGGCAGCTGTGCCTGCAGGCGGTAGCGGCCCGCCTGCTGTATAGTGCCGGTCAGGCTTTCGTTCACCATCGTAGACGAACCAAAAGCACAACTGCCGTTAATGTCGTTTATTCTAAAGCCCATAAAAACAGGCTGCTCCTGGGCTTTTAACACAGAAAACTGAAGGTCCAGCAGCAAAGCATCTTTCATATACAGCACATCGCCCGGAGCGCCTTGCAAAGGATATACCGCCATTTGGTGGATGCGGATGCAATCGTCACCGGGAGCCTGGCTGTCGTTATCAAACACCACTTGCGATTGCAGAATCTGCTCATTCACCTTACCGGAAAACGAATCATCGGTAGCCACCGAAGGTTGTTCATTACTCAGAGTCTCCGCATCTGACGCAAAATTTTGCAGCAGCGCATGTTCGGTATAGGTTTTCACCACCTCTGCAGAGGGGCCTTCCTGTTTTATTTTTCCATCCTCCAGCCATATACAATGGCTGCATAAATCGACCACCTCGGCCAGGTTATGCGTTACCAGTAAGATAGATGTGCCCCCACGAATGAGGGACTTTATCTTGTTAGCCGCCTTCAGCCTGAACTCTGCATCGCCCACCGAAAGCACTTCATCTAAAATCAGCAAATCGGCATCAATATGAGCGGCTACCGAAAAAGCCAGCCGCACATACATGCCACTGGAATAATGCTTCACCGGGGTATGAATAAAATCGCCCACTCCGCTAAACGCCACTATCCGGTCAAAATATTTTTCACGAATGTCTTTTTGGTTCATGCCGAGCAGTGTGCCATTCAGGTAAATATTTTCAGCTCCTGTCAGGTCCGGATGAAACCCAGTGCCTATCTCTAAAATAGCCACCGACTTGCCATTGATAATCAAGTCACCGCTTGTGGGCTCGGTAATGTTGCTCAAAATCTTTAACAGTGTGCTTTTGCCGGCTCCATTCGACCCAATAACCCCCAGTGACTGCCCCTTGCGTAAACTAAACGATACATCCTTCAATGCCCAAAATTCACTCGCACGATTGGCAGGCTGCTTGCCTCGAAGCAACTGCAATACAGTGTGCGTTACCATCTCTTTAAAACTATCGGGCTTGCCCTCGTTTACCAAAAACTTCTTCCACAACCCATTGACCGATAAAATAGTGTCCGAATCTGCCTCCATTAAATAGTATCTGTAATTGTTTTTTCGGTTTGAATAAAATACCGACACCCTGTCACTAGTAGCAAGAGGCAAAATGACCAAGTTGGGATAAAATAAAGAAACTGAAATTCACTCCCTGCAATCATCCATCTCAAAAGGCCAATAACCCCGGCTATCGGATTCAGGTATATCACAAAGCTATACTTGTCGGGAATAATAGTGGTAGGGTAAAACACCGGAGTAAGCCAAATGCCAAAAGCCACCACAAAAGGAATGAGTTGGTGAAAATCGCGGTACTTCACCGTTAAAGCACCCAACCACACCGCCAAAGACAAGGCCAGCAAGGCATTCAATAAAAGAACAAGCGGCACCGCCAGTATTCTTACGCTAATGGGCTCTTGCAGCAAAATCAAGAGTACCAGCAATAGCATAAAGGAGATAGCAAATTCTACCCAGCTCACCAATACTTTAGAAAGCGGCAGAATCATTTTAGGAAAGTAAATTTTCTTAATGATATGTTGATTTTCCATCAACGAAGTTCCAGCCTTGCCCATGATGTAACTAAAATTATTCCACATCAAAAGACCCGTGAAAGCAAAAACAGAATAAGGCAAATGAATCCCCGGTATTTTAATTAGCCTGCCAAAGAAAATGGTGAAAATGGCGAGTGCTGTTAAAGGCTGCACAACACTCCAAAGCAATCCCAAAAAGGTTTGTGCATACTGTACTTTTAAATCGCGCAAAGCAAACGTGACAATGAGGTGCCTATATTGCCAAACCTTATAACTATAACTCATGATAATTTACTCTGCTTTTACCATCCCCTCGTCATTTCAAAAAGCTATACTATTACACTATTCTATCGCTTAATCACAGTACGCCACATCTTCGGCTATTTTTTGATGTGGAATTCCAAATAAGGTCATCGAAAGATGCAATAACTTCAACCCTCTTTTTCGATCTGTTTCTGTGCCGGTGTTGGGAGACGTCCACGTGCCATCCTTATTAATAGTTACGTCAAATTTAGGAGCTTCTAGCATTAAAGAAGTGCCCAATGCAAGTTGAGTTTCAGTCACATTGCTCACCTGACTAATCCACTTGCGGCTTCTGAACAAAAAGAAGATGGTTTCCATAAAATCACGAAATGTCTCCGATGGAAAACCAACCATCACGTTCACCGTAGAAGGCATGCCAGCTAAGTACGCTGACTTTAAAACACGCTCAGCATTTACAATTTTATGGTTTTTCTTCATGCTGTCCAGCACTTTTTGAGAGGCGCTTTCAAGCCCAAATGCAAGACCGGAACACCCTGATTTTTTCATCTTTCGGAAAAAATCATCATCCATCCTTCTATCCAGTGTAGCTTGACCGGTCCAGGAGACTTTTATGCCACGCTCAATAATAATGTCGCACATCTCATTTAGCAATTTAAAATGCCCGTTGACTAATGAGTCTGCAAATAAAAAGGTAAAAGGAGGCGTATTGTTATTGTCAGCGCTTTGTTTCAGCTGCAACCGTTCTGATAATTGAGCAATGCGAAACTCCATTTCATTCACCACACTTTCTGCACTCCGTGTTCTGAATTTTTTCCAAAAAACATGTTCATAACAAAATACGCAGTGATAAACACATCCCCGGGACAGCATGATAGGAATATCGTAAGGTCCCGGGTATTTATCTAAAGGAAAATCTTCAAAATCGGGAAATGGAAGGCTATCCAGGTTGGCAATTTGTTGACGCATCGGAGTCCAAAATGGCTCTTTGTTTACTAGAAGGCCTATTCCGGCTACTGAACTTACATCACCATTCGCTTCCCACACCTTCATTAGCTCAAGAAAAGTTTCTTCTCCTTCCTTGTTAACAATTACATCGGGAACCCCGGTTCGTAGCGCAATATTTCCTTCTCTGTCCTGCGCTACGTTGGGCCCGCCAAATACAATGCGAATATCTGGACGAAGGTTCTTTATTTCTCTGGCCAACAAAAGGCTCGATGGCATATTGGTCAGGTTAGTCGAAAACCCAACCACATCCGGACTAAAAGCAAGAATCTCATCTGCCCACGCCCTCAGCGGTAAAGGTTTAGTATTAAACTCTGAACCGGGATTGAATCGAAGATCCTGCCAATTGCCATAATAATCCAATGTCCATTGATTATAGCAATCCGCACCCCAAAACCCCCTTTTACGCAAGTCGGAGTGGGCGTTATAAAAATCCAGATTTAAATCAAAGCATTTGGCCACGTAGCCATGTTTTACCATGTAAGCTTTGATTGCAGCAATACCCAAGGGAGGAATGGCCCCCCATGCAGGACAATTAATTAGTGCAATTCTTGATTTGCTATGAATCATATTTTGGTTTTTTGTAACAGCTATCCGGTATATAAAGACTTATATGAAACTCCATGTAGTTATAAAATATAAATTGCTCTGATAAAGACGAAATATATTATTTTTTTTGACTTCGCTTTATTTCTACTTGCCTATTAGGTCTGCAAAAATGGACCGCTTTTATTGTAAGGGGCTCCCCCCGCCCAGATAAATATGAAATCCCCCTTTCAGGTAGCTCGTCTGGGCGGTGTTATTTTTAAAAAGGCTCAGTAGACGATTCTTCTACTCTTTTCGCATCCATAGATACACCATGTTCTGCGGCTAGAGCGTGTGTAAATTCTGCCCCGAAAAAAATTATTTGGGAGGAGTAAAACACCCAGGTAAGCAGCAACACAATGGAACCGGCAGCACCATAGCTATCATCCATATTAAAAGTGGCCAGATAATAACCCATTACATGTTTTCCAATCACAAAAAGCACGGAAGTGAAGAAGGCCCCGGGCCACACGATTCGCCAGCGAGGATTAGCATCAGACATATATTTATATACCAAAGCAAAAAGCAGTGTTGTAAACCCGTAGGAGATAAAAAAATCAAGCACATTGGTAAGCAGGACGGAAGAGCCGGCTAATTGAATATTTAAGTACTTGGTTAATGCCGCCAAACCCGTGTTTATCATAAATGAAACCAAAAGCAAAAACGATAGGCAAACAATCATGGCAAAAGAGAAAATGCGTGTAATCAAGAACTGCAGAATAGGTTGCCGTTCGGATGGCTTAATATTCCATATCAAATTCAACGAAGTGTGTAACTGGCTAAATACACTGGTGGAACCTATGAGTAAAAGTATCGTTGCTATAAAAGTGGTGAAGGCATTGTCGCCCGGGCGATACACGGCTTTTATTATCTCTTGCAGCTGGGCTGCGCTTTGTGCACCCAGCGCATCCTGTAGCTGAATTTTAATTTCCCCCTGCACCGCTTGCTCGCCCAATACCGAGCCGGCTAAGGAAATCACAATAACAATAATCGGGATGAGCGAAAACCCGGTATAATATGCCAGCGCTGCGCCCAAAGTAAGCGTATCGTGTTTAGTAAACAACTTAAAGCTATTGAGAAAACTCTTCCAAAAAACCGATATGTGTTTGTTCATATTCTGGAATAAATTGAAAGTTCAACCAACGATTTAATCATTTATCTGTGTTACTAAAATGGAGTTCAGCAGTATGTATGTTCTCTACTCCCTTCAATAGGGCATCGGGGGTAAAGGATATACTGTCAATGCCCTGTTCAACCAGAAACTGCGCAAACTCCGGATAATCGCTGGGCGCCTGCCCACACAAACCTATTTTTATGCCGGCTTGCTTTGCCTTCTGAATAGCTGTGGCAAACATCCATTTTGCCGCAGCATTTCGCTCATTAAATATATCACTCACAATACCGGAATCACGATCTATACCAAGAGTCAGTTGTGTTAAATCATTAGAGCCGATAGAAAATCCATCAAATACTTTTGCAAATTCTTCTGCCAGTAACACGTTACTGGGTATCTCCACCATCACATAAACCTCTAATCCATTTTCTCCGCGCTTTAATCCAAATTCCTCCATGATCTCTATCACTTTTCTGCCTTCTTCCACCGTTCGGCAAAATGGTATCATGAGTTTTACATTGGTTAATCCCATTTGTGATCGTACGGCTTTCATAGCCTCGCACTCCAGCCGAAAGCCTTCCTTATATCGGTCGTTGTAATAACGCGAAGCCCCTCTGAATCCCAGCATCGGATTCTCCTCTTCCGGTTCAAATCTTTTCCCGCCAAGCAGCGAGGCATATTCATTTGTTTTGAAATCGCTCATGCGCACAATAACATCATTTGGATAAAATGCTGCTGCCACCTGCGCCACGGCTCTGGATAGTTTTTCAATAAAATATGCTTGCCTGCTTTTGTAAGGGGCAGTAAGCTCTGCTATTTTCTCTTTTTCTGCATTGTCCGGCAGTTCGTCATATTTCACCAGGGCCATAGGGTGTACTACAATAGCGTTGTTGATAATAAACTCCATCCGCAAAAGTCCCACGCCCTTATTTGGGTAAAATGATAATTCAAACGCCCGATCCGGATTAGCCAGTATAAACATTGGAGCCGTACGGGTTAAGGGAATGTTATCCAACACTTGTAAATTTTCCTCCCAGAGCAATTTCCCATCATACACTTTGCCCACTTCCGCCTCTGCGCAACTCACCGTTATTTCCTGACCATCCTTAATTACTTCTGTAGCGCGGTTGGTACCCACTACTGCCGGAATACCCAACTCACGCGCCACAATAGAAGCATGGCTTGTTCTTCCACCTTTGTTGGTTACAATACAAACCGCTTTCTTCAGCAAAGCATTCCAATCCGGGTTGGTAATATCTGCCACTATAATATCACCGGGCTTTAACTTCTGTGCATCATCCAGCGAGTGAATAATACATGCCTTTCCGCTCACAATGCTTTTGCCTACCGCTTTTCCCTTGCATATTTCTTTTTCTGTTGGATGGAATGAAAATGTCTTGGCAACATTTGCAGTGGTTCTGCTTTTCACTGTTTCAGGACGAGCTTGTACGATGTACAACTTTTGATCTATCCCATCTTTGGCCCATTCAATATCCATGGGCATGCCATAGTGCTGTTCGATTGATAAACACCAAGCCGCTAACCGGTGCACTTCGCTATCATCCAGCACCAGTTGCTTTCTTTTCGCCAGAGACGTTTCCTGATTTACAATACCGCCCCCGGTGGCATAAACCATCGTTTTTTCTTTCTCCCCGGCTTTCTTCTTTAGCACGGCATCTAAGCCCTTTGCCAAAGTGGGTTTAAAAACCAAAAATTCATCGGGTCCCACAGCCCCCTGCACTACATTTTCACCTAATCCCCAAGCGCCAGTAATGTATATTACGTCTCTAAAGCCGCTCTCCGGATCCAGCGTAAAAGCAACGCCCGCAGCACCCAAATCGGAACGAACCATTTTTTGAACCCCGCAGGATAAGGCCACCTGCATGTGCTCAAAGTGTTTGTCTATTCTATACTTAATGGCCCGATCATGAAAAAGAGAAATATAACAACGGTGACAGGCATCTACCACCGCATCGGCACCGATGATATTTAAAAATGATTCATGCTGCCCGGCAAAACTGGCGGTGGGCAAATCTTCGGCTGTAGCGCTGCTGCGAACCGCTACGGCAATATCATCTTTGCTTGGAACAGACAACTTGGTGTAAGCATTTTTAATCTGCATAACCAATGCTTCCGGCATTTTGGCCTCGGCCATCAGCCTCCTTGCTTCCTGGCCAATTTGCGGGAGATTGGAGAAGTTTTGCTCATCTAGTTTAGAAAGGGCCTCCATCAGTTTTGCCTCTAGCTTATTTTCCTGCAAAAAATACCGAAAGGCCTCTGCTGTGGTCGCAAAACCATCCGGAACCAATATCCCCTTCGCAGAAAGCTTGTTGAACATTTCACCTAAAGAAGCATTCTTTCCGCCCACCAACGCCACATCGCCAATGCTGATATGGGCAAATGAAATAGTAAAATCAGTTTGCATAGATTATGTTTGAGACGAAGGAGCGCACATAGGCATTAAGTATCGGTGACGCATTTCATAATTAGTTATGACAATTGTCACGAAGCTAAATGTAAGGACAGAATTAATTTGGCACAGACTCAGCTATATTCAACTTTAAATACAACACATGCGTGCAACACTTTTTATTATTCCTGTTTCGCTTTTGCTTTTTTTTAGTTGCAAGAAAAAGGAAGGCAATGTACCTACGCTGGATCTCCGCACCGTAAAAGTGCGTACCATCACACATAGCCTTACCGGCATTACGGATACATACACATACAATGCTGATGGAAAAATAGCAGGTATCAACAGCAGCAATGGCTATAGTACCACATACACCTATCAGGGCGATAGCGTTAACGTAGTAAAGAAAGATGCGACCAATGCTACTCTTGGAACGGATGTGCTGCTGGTCGACTCACTGGGGTTTGTAAAAAATGCAGTGCGACTGGATGGCTCCGGCAATGTGCTGGGTTTTGATGAATACACCTTTAATGGCAATGGTGAAAAAACCATGCTCCTAACCCGCAATGCCAACTTACAGCAAAATGGAAAATATGAATGGATATGGAGCAACGGAAACATGATACAATCCATTGTCTACGATTCTGCCGGAATACAAAAGGTGTATGACACCTACTACTGGTTTTATGATCCGGCCGGTACCTCTATCGGAAACGTAAATTCCGGTCAGCCCTTCTGGGGGGCCGATTCAAAGTATCTGATAAGACGGTATATACAATACAGCGACCAGAACGGGAATTCCTACCGCCTGTTCGAATATGAATCGGACAGTGAAATGCGAATTACCAGCATGAGCATTTACAATCAAAATCAAACACTACAGAACAAAGACACCTATACTTACTATTAGGGTCTGATTAATCTCACTCACCGTGCTTCAGTATCAGTTTTAGAAAAAATTCGAACCTTTATATTTGTTACAACTAAAAATCATCAGTATGCGCAATCCTTGCTATGCACTCGTTTTAGTAGTTCTTTTTTTATCTGTTGGGTCCTGCACCAGAAATGATGATGACAATAACAACAACAATGGTGGCACCGGAAAATTTGAGTTTTATGCCAACGGTTCGCTGATACAGATGAGCAAAACGGTAGCCGTAAATGAGAATTTAACAACGGCTGGAAGCGTGCTGACGTTCTCGGCTACCAATGGCAGTAATGCATCCGCTATAGGGGGGATTGATAATTACAATGGTCCCCGGCTCTACAACTTAAACGAAGACAACTCCAACTATATTGCACTATCGTTTAATAGCAAGGTATACTACCTCACCGGAGGAAATGCACTTGCTCCGCAATCGAGCGGAGTTGTGAACGTAACCAATGAAACAACTACCGGTAATTTTAAAAACACTAAAGGAACCTTTAGTGGTGTAGCCTATGCCAGCAGTAACGATTCGGTTGTAATTACGAATGGTGTTTTTGAGGATGATGACTTCTGAGAAACTGAATTCTGATGACGAAATATTTCAATAAAGTACAGTAACCAT
>CAYQRR010000017.1:0-3700 GCA_964419635.1 uncultured Chitinophaga sp.
CAAACTGGCTCCGCCTTTTAAGCTTACCGAATTTGACATTATGTATGGCGAAGGGGTATCGAAAACCGGAGAGATTGTAGACATGGGCACAGAGCTGGGCATTTTGCAGAAGAGCGGTTCGTGGTATAGCTACGAAGGCACCAAAGTGGGACAAGGCCGCGATAGCGTAAAACAAATGCTGGCCGACAACCCGGGCATGGCTGCAGAAGTGGAAGCTAAAATAAGAGCCAAAGTGCTGCAAGGTATCGAGGTAGTAAAAACAGAAGAAGGAGACGAAGAGGAATAGTTTTACTGTTTGCTTCCTTTGCAAAGCCATCACAAGTATTGTGGTGGCTTTGTTGTTTTAGATTATCGCTTGCGATGCGGCCATAAAAACAAGCCGAATAGCAGACACCTGGCTTATGCTATCATTTCGTGATACTTTTTACCATTCTTCTTGCTTTGTATAAACATGCTGAAGATATCGTGCAGGGTTCGGTTGCGGTTCATTATATCGCCATCTTTTAATGACTGAAGTTCTGCCAACGTGTCAGAAAATTCTTTAGGTGAGAACTCTTTTGCAGAAGTTATCTTACCAAAGAAGCGGAGTGCAATTTTCTCAAATGCACCCTGTTGGCCGGCTTTGCGGATAAAACGTGCAATGTTGGGCACTATATTTTTTACGAGCAAAGTATTGCCGAGTTCGTAATGCGCAATGAGTTGCAACATCAACAGAATACTTTGTACATCTGTTCGGGCCTCCTCTTCTTTCTTCTTCTGCTGAAAGAGGCCTATCCAGTCGAGTGCTTTGGAGTATTCTCCCATTTCCATTAAAGCACTGCTATAGGTAACGAGGCTGCTGATACGTATGTGAAAAGGAATTTTTCTTTCCATTTTTCGGATAGTGTGCCAGGCATCGTCAATTTCCTTCATCTTGGCTTTTCGGTCGCCCAGTCGGTCGTAATACACCAATGAGAATCGACTGTAATAAATAAACTGTGCGGTTTTATCCCGCTCGCTGTTTACGGGTAGTTTCTTTAAGGTTTGCAGTGCAATATTCATCTGCTCAAAATTCTGATTAAAGTAACTGGCCTCCAGTAACAGATTCAGTGCATTCATATAACTACGCAAATCAAATTCGGAAAATCGTGGCGATGAAGCACAATGCGCCACTAGCAGCGTAGCTTCTTTCATAAACTGTTTCCGTTCATCAAAAACGGAGAAATGCATCGTTCTTACATAATGAAAGAGATACAGAGCATAGTCGCTTTGGGCATGCTCTTTTTTGCGAAAAAGAGCATGATCAAAAACAGACTTCAATTCGTCTTTGTGAATCTGATCGCGCAAATGATAATTGCCGGTAATAAGGCGATGCTGCATCTGATACTGCTTCTCAAAATCTAAGCTATTGGAAATTTTTAACGCCAGTCGCTGCTGCTCTTCAATTACTTTATCTACCGTTCGCGAATCTTCTTCGTGGCGGTAATGATTCATGAGCAGGTAGGTCTCTTTTGAAAGGAATTCATTCAAGTCTGCAAACAGCTCAAACTCTTCTGAAAGTGTGCGGCCTTTTGAAATCACTTTGGCCGCCTGGTCATAAATGCCTTTGTCCATCAGTATAGCTAACTCTAACTGCAGGTGCTTAACCTGCGACAGCACATTCGACTTCTCGTAATAATTTTTGAGCGCTTTTATGATGGCTTCGTACAAATAAGATTTGGCTACACTAAACTGTTTTACAAATTTTTCCCCGGCAAATTTCTTGCGCAATGCCGCCTCGTCATAAGAGTTCTGAGACGCGATGCTATCAAACAACTGTACATAATTGGTAGCGCTGCCGTCCGTCAGCTTAGAAGCGTAACGCTTAAAATAGCTGCGTTCGGCCATACTCATATTCGATATCAGTTCGTGCAGCATCTCCATTGTGCCAAAATAATCATTGAACCAAAACCTAAGAATCGGACATTTTTTGCTTTGCGTGGGTTTTGGAGTTAAGTGTCATTTGCATCAACAAATCGATTGAATATGAATATTACAAAATCAATTTTAGTGGCACTTAACCTTACCTCTTTTTACATGCTGAACGCTCAATGGTCCGAAACCGGTACAGGCAGCAGCCTGCCGCTCGATGCCGGAGCTACCATCAATGTAGTGCACACAACCAATACAGGTCTTGTATTGGCGGGTGGTAATTTCAGAAACGACAGTAATAACGTGTATGTAGCTGCGTGGAATGGTACCACATGGCAAGAATTGGGAGGAGATAATGTACTGCAGGCCAACAACAGCATTTACACAATTGGCTCCGATGAGTCGGGCAATGTGTATATAGGAGGGTTATTTACAGAAGGCAGTGATTATGTAGTGGGTCGTTGGAACGGTTCGGCATGGAGCATCCTTGGAAACAAACCATTCAATGGTTACGTCAGGCACTTAATCACCGATGCTTCGGGGGTGTTGTATGCCGCAGGCGCTTTTAAGAATGATTCGAACCAATACTATGTGGCAAAGTGGGATGGTGCATCATGGTCTGAATTGGGTATCGGAATCAATGCTTTGAATCCGAATGGAGAGCTAAAGTGTTTGGCAACCGACAATAGCGGAAATGTTTATGTATCCGGCTATTTTACCAATGCTTCGGGTAAATATTATGTGGCAAAATGGAATGGTAGTTCATGGTCTGAAGTTGGTTCCCTTAACGCCAATAACTACATCAACGATATTGTGCTTGATAGTACCGGCAACCTATTTGCCGCAGGAGGGTTTACTGCGCCCAATGGCATTCAGGACATAGCCCTTTGGAACGGAACGGCATGGATTTCTCCCGGAAATCTAAATGCCAATAACTACATTTTTGATTTAGCAGCTGATGCATCCGGTAATATATATGCTGCGGGTTCTTTTACTAATGCGAGCAGCAAACCGTATGTAGCTATTTGGAATGGCAATAACTGGAGTGAGATAGGTGCGTCCAACGGACTTAATGCCAATGATGATATTTTGTCTGTGACAATTGGTAGCACGGGAACAATTTATGCCGCAGGGTATTTCAAAAATGCATCGAACTATAACTATGTGGCCGAGTACACTCCACAAACCAGCAATCTGAAGGAAGAGCCATACACTGAAACCGGTATTTCAATGTTTCCAAATCCAGCGGCAGATTTTGTTACTGTAACCAGACCCGAACACACATTTGCCCTCACAGTAGTAGATTCTTATGGAAGAATGGTGTTAGAGAAAAATGCAGAGAATGACAAAACCACTACTATTTCCGCATCGAGCCTCGCATCGGGTTGTTATACTTTAATAGCAAAAGACAAGGATGGACAGGTAATTGGTATGGGAAAATTCTTTCGTCAATAACCATAACCTCACTGGAATAGTGGAAGTATAATTCCGGTGTTTCTATGAAATAAGCAGGGCACATTTATTCAAGAAAAAAACGTAACATGAAAAACATTCTATTATCTGCATTGTCGGTTCTTCTGCTCCAAAAATTGAATGCACAAATTGTTTTAGACAACCTTTTTAGTGGTGATGGTAAAGCGAATATCAGTGTGGGCTTGTATGACGATTATACCGCTGGAGGAGTATTGCAGGCAGATGGCAAAATCCTGGTAAGTGCAAATACGTATGATGATGCTTATCAGTACAACATGCCCGTTATGGTACGCTATAATGCCGATGGCTCACTGGACAACACCTTCTATAGTAGCGG
>CAYQRR010000017.1:3710-15233 GCA_964419635.1 uncultured Chitinophaga sp.
GGATAACAGGCATACGAATTACTGCTTTTGGTTATTTAATATGCTTACCGCCCGTTGATACTACCGTTTGTAAAAATATTACTTCCGTTCTCTAAACCTGCCGGTTTTTGGGGTTTTACCCTTCTCCGTTTAAACGCTGATGGCCGTGTTGACAGCAGCTTTGGCATTAACGGAATTGCCCGCAATGAAGCACAGAGAACACCCAGAGAAGTGGGTTGCGCAATTCAACAGGATGGGAAAATTATTCTGGCCGGTTCAATTGACAATATGTTTCCATCAACAGGCACAGGATTTTTTGTTGCTCGATTTCTGGCAGATGGCAGCGTAGATTCAACATTTAACGGTACGGGCTACATGGAGAATGACCTCAACAGCTCGCCCGGCTCCTATTTTCGCGATATCATCTTAGATAACTCAGGCAATATTTATCTGATTGGTATCAGCATACAAACCATCAATAAAGGGATAGTGATGAGTGTGAACCCAACAGGAACATTAAATAATACCTTTAATGGTAGTGGCATTTTGTATTACGATCATAGCGGCATGTACACTACTTTTCAATCATGCATTATTTATGACAACGATTTACTCATTGCCGGAAACACACACTATGGCAACAATGATTCGCTGATGGGTTTACTGGTAAGGCTTAACTTCAATGGTAGCTTTGACAATACACTAAATGGTAGTGGCATCAAAGAAATTGATACCGATATTTTTGATTTAACCTATGGCATTGCAGAAGATGCAAACGGAAAGGTGGTGTTAGGAGGCAGCTCCGGTCCTTCATTTTTAACCGAACAGTTTACTGTATACAGACTTCATGCAGACGGCAGTTTCGATAACAGTTTTAATGGAAACGGCATGTTCCGTTCTTCGTGGGGTTCTGTAGCAAATCTGAACAATGTCTTAATACAACCTGACGGGAAAATAGTGGGCGTGGCAGCTGTAAGCGGCATCACCAATAGTTATTATGAAATTGGTGTAGTAAGAATAATTCCTGCAGGTGGCGGATCAAGCGCTATCACACAAAAAATCCCGGATGATTCCTTCTTAGTATATCCGAATCCGGCAACCGATATTTTAAAAATCAAAATGCCCGCTCCTGGCCTCATAAAAATAATGGACCCATCGGGAAAGGTCATTCTGCAATCGGAAAGCGCCTTTAAAGACGAAATACATCCACTGGATATAGCCAACCTCCCACAAGGAATATATGGTGTAGCTATTGTTACAAACCAAGGAGCATACTTGCAGAAATTGATAAAAAAATAACGCGACTATACTTCATCTACACGCCCGGCCTGCATAAAACCGACCTTCGATTCATATTAGAAAATTGCATTTATGTATTCGCGGCCAGTCCAGACTTTTGCTTAAGCGGTAGTCACAATAAGGTCTTACTCTTGAAATGAAAAAAAGTGGTTGCCTATAGCTTTTTACATTTACAAGAAAAACAAACCCTATGCAATGGAAAGGCAGACGCGAGAGCAGCAATGTAGAAGATAGAAGAAGTGGTGGCGGGGCAAAAAAAGGGGCCGCGCTTGGTGGAGTGGGTACCATACTGGTTATAATTATCGCGCTCATCATGGGCAAAAATCCGTTGCAGCTATTGCAAACTGTGGGCAACATGACAGGCGGAGCTGCTACCGAGCAAACGCAGCCCGCTGGCCCACAAGCTGATGACGAGGCTGCCTCTTTTGTGAAAGTAGTATTAGCCGATAACGAAGATGTATGGCACCGATTGTTTGAGCAGGAAGGCATGCAATACAAAGAGCCGAAACTGGTTTTGTTTCGCTCTGCGGTTGAGAGCGCCTGTGGTTCTGCCTCTGCGGCCATGGGCCCGTTTTACTGCTCGGGCGATGAGAAGGTGTATATAGACCTTTCTTTTTATGACGAATTGCAAAACCGCTTTAATGCTCCCGGAGATTTTGCCATGGCGTATGTGGTTTCGCACGAAGTAGGCCATCACATTCAGCACATCTTGGGAATATCGGATAAGGTGCATGCCATGCGCGAAAAATTAAGCGAAGAGGAGTACAACAAACTATCGGTTAAGTTGGAATTGCAGGCCGATTTTTTGGCGGGCGTATGGGCCCACCACGCTCAAAAGATGAAGCAAGTGCTGGAAACCGGAGACATTGAAGAGGCCTTGAATGCCGCCCATGCCATAGGGGACGATAAATTGCAAAAACAAGCACAAGGCTATGTAGTGCCGGATGCTTTTACGCACGGTACCAGCGAACAACGCATGCGCTGGTTCAAAAAAGGATTTGAAACGGGAGATATTAACCAAGGCGACACCTTTGCAGCAGCCGCACTGTAGTGCTTTTTAAAACGGAACCACCTTCAGGTTCTTCATTTTTTTCAGCATCGTTTTTATGATTTTGTGCACCTCAAAATCATCTTCATCGGCTTTGATGGCCTGTTGTAGGTTTTCTACGGTAGGGGCGTCAATTTCCGGGGTAAAGTATCCATACCCTTTATAGATATTGTTTTCTATACAAACCACCGCTTGCTGCTCGGGATGTATACCATCGCTGATGATAAAAAAGCTGGAATGGCGATACAGATATTTGCGCGCTGCCTTTTCTATCGCCTTGTTGAAATTGGTGAGCGTCTTGGTGTCTATGCCCGATTCTTTCATTCTGCCCCGCATGGCAAACCAGCCATGAAGGTTGTTATCGCGGATTATTTTTGCAAGCACTTTGTTAGCTGCCACCTTTGATCCAAAGCGGAGCATCATTTCTCCTTCGGCCCAGTCGAGCGGATGGATTTTAAGCTGATAAAACCCCAGGTCGTCTGTCTCCAGAAAGATGGCATGTGTATATGGTTGATGCTTTAACTTTTTATTGAATTCGGGCAAATGCAGTTTGGTTTCTTTATGTGCCAGCAACTTAGCCGTCAGTTCGTTGCCGGTCAATTCATAATCAATGCTCCGCATAAGTTCATACATGCGTTTGGCTTCGGGCCCGTCTGCCGCATCCTGAAAGCGGTTAATCACTTTTTTGCGAATGCTCTTGACACCTTCCAGAAAAAGAATTTTGCCCACTTCATCTTTGTAGTAATAGACCCCGGCCTCCTCGGGCAGTTTTTCAATTTCTGCTTTTGAAATATACGGTGGTAACAGATCTACATCAATGCCGTGGTTCAGTTCAATTTCAACATACTTAGCGGCACTGGGCTTCGATAAAATAATTCTCAGCAGCTCTACTGTGGCCTCGGTATCGCCACCGGCCCGGTGCCGGTCCTTAATCTGTATCCCCAGACTTTCACAAATATTTCCGAGGCTGTAGCTATCGTATCCCGGTATAGTTTTGCGTGCCAATGTTACCGTATCTAATTGCCTGCGGTTAAAATCTATTCCAATCCGCTTAAACTCTTGCCGCACCATACCAAAATCAAACTTTACATTATGCGCCACAAAAAAATTCTCGTGTGTGAGTTCCAAAATGCGATAGTGCACATCTTCAAAGGTAGGGCTGTTCTGCACCATCTCGGTGGTAATGCCCGTCAACTTGGTAATGTAGGGGTCCACCGCTTTTCCGGGGTTCAGGAGGGTTTCAAACCGCTCTGTAATTTTTTCGCCATCAAACACATATACCGCAATTTCGATAATACGGTCCTGCGAAGGACTGCCACCGGTGGTTTCCACATCTACTACAGCATACATGGGGCGTGAAAGTAGGATTTGAACGGCTATTGAAAAACCAACTTTTCAACCTTGCTTGTGTTTAGGCTTCGTTTTTTATGCGCCCAATCGTGCCCAAAAAATTTTTCGTCTTGAGAAAATAGACGTTATCATCGCGGGGTGAAACAACTTCTGCTCTTTCTGTCAGTTTTATGGGCGGGAGCGGCCTTTGGTCAGCTGATAGAAGAAGACACCACCCTCAACGAGCCGTTTTTTAAGGCCAAAGCATTTCACAGCAGTGGATATGTGCAGGCAGAAGTGCAACCGGCACAAATACTCAAAACTAAAGCAGCCGGGCTAATGGGTTTTGGCTTGAACTGGGCCATTAACCACCGATATGTGATAGGAGCGCAGTATTTTACCCTGGTGTCGCAGAATGATATTACCGACTTGGTTGGCTCTGGCTACACTGCCAAAAAACTGCTCATTCACCATTTTGCCGGTCTGGGTTTCAGTTACATTTTTTTTGATGACAAGAAGTTTTCGTTGCAGCCAGGATTAACGGCCGGTTGGTGTTCGGCAAAATATGAAATTGGCGAAAAGAAATTCTTGAGGCGAGACTACGGTGCCCTGGTTCCCAGCTTAAGCGGTGTTTTCAATGCCTCCAAGCATTTTAGGGTAGGAGTGGGGCTTAACTATCGTGCAGTTATTGGCCCTCGATTTTTTGCTCTGCGTTCTACCGATTTGTCGGGGGTGAGCGGAGTGGTCTTTTTCAGAGTAGGAACCTTTTAATATTGCCGAAGATTCATTATGTCTCATTCATCGCCCAAAGAACAACGCTTATTGCTCATCGAAAAAGTGCTGCTGCTAAAGTCGCTCAGCATTTTTGAAGAGACGCCAGAAACCGTGCTAGCCGAAGTGGCCGAAATTTTGGAGGAAGAGGAGTTTGAGGCCGGACAGAGAATTTTTAATGCGGGAGAAGTAGCCAACTGCATGTATATTATCTTTAAAGGCGAGGTAAAAATTCATGCCGGTGACCACACGCTGGCAGTACTAAAAGAGAACGATTTTTTCGGAGAGCTATCCCTGCTGGATACCGAAACACGCTCCGCCAGTGCTACCGTGCTGGGCGAATCGCTTTTGCTGAAAATAAATCAAGAGCCATTTTACGAACTAATGGAAAGCAGAATTGAAGTGGCCAAGGGAATTATTAAAACACTTTGCAGAAGATTGCGTGCGCAAAACGTGAAAAGTGTGCAGCAAAGCAACAAGTAGCGGAGTCGCTTTAGCTCAACGCGCAAATTAAATTTTATAGGCCCATAAATTTTTATTAACAATTTTAAACAAGTAGAGAACCTGAAAGGGAAATTTTTTGAGGTCGGAAAATCGCTGAGCGACCCGGGTGCCACCAGCGACATGAAGCGCTTTGCACAGCTCAATAAAGAATATCGGGAGCTGGAAAAAGTGGTGAAAGTGTTTGATGCCTACAAGCTGGTACTGGGAAACATTGAGACCAACAAACAGATACTAAACACCGAAAGCGATGAGGAATTTCGCGACATGGCTAAAAGCGATTTATCGGTGCAGGAAGCTGAAAAAGAAAAGCTGGAAGAGGAATTGAAACAGTTGCTGGTGCCCAAAGAGCCCGAAGACGACCGCGATGTACTGCTGGAGATAAGAGCCGGCACCGGTGGCGATGAGGCCAGCATATTTGCCGGTGACCTTGCGCGAATGTATACCCGCTATTGCGAAACGCTCGGATGGTCGGTAGTGATTGCTGATGCCAGCGAGGGGTCAGTGGGTGGCTACAAAGAGGTGATACTTGAGATTAAAGGCGAGAACGTATACGGACGAATGAAATTTGAAAGCGGTGTGCACCGCGTGCAGCGCATACCCGAGACAGAAGCCAAGGGCCGCGTACACACATCGGCAGTAACCGTGGCCGTACTACCCGAAGCCGATGAGGTAGATGTGCAGATTAATGAAAGCGATATTCAAATGGATGTGTTTCGAGCATCGGGAGCCGGAGGGCAGCACGTGAACAGAACCGAGAGCGCAGTGCGTTTAACGCACATACCCACCGGCACCATTGTGGCTTGTCAGCAAGAGCGTTCGCAGCACAAAAACCGCGAGCACGCCATGAAAATGCTGAAAACAAAAATATATGAAGCGGCCGTGCGCAAACACGAGGGTGAGATAGCGGCCCGCAGAAAAACACTCGTGAGCACAGGCGACCGCTCGGCTAAAATCAGAACATATAACTATCCACAGGGACGCATTACCGATCACCGCATCAATCTTAGCGTTTATAATCTGGATGCATTTATGGGTGGCGAAATCGGTGATATGATAGACTCCCTGGCGGTAGCAGAGCAAACCGAAAAACTAAAAGAGGGAAACCTTTCCTTTGCTTAAATGAGCCCTCGTTACTATATGAAACAACTCATTCTCGTCCTACTGTTGCCGGCTTTTACTGCCTGTTTTGCTCAATCTAAAAAAACATACTTCGTTGCCGATCACAAATCCAGTTGCGTGGGTACCGGCCCCATGGACTGCTACCTCGTAAAAGAAAAAACAAAAGATGAGTGGAGATACTTCTACAACTTCATTGAAGGATTCGATTATCAGGAAGGTTTTGAATACAAGATAAAAGTATCGGTGACCCAATACGAACAGGTAGCTGCCGATGCCTCGCGGTTTACTTACCGATTATTAAAAGTAATGGCTAAACGAAAAACAAATTACAACCCCACCGAAAGACTCCCGGGCAAATGGGTGCTCGAATACATTCATCAGGATACTACGTTCATCCGCCTGATTGATAGCACTTCGGCATTTATGGAACTAAACACCCGAACCGGAAAATTGAGCGGCAAAAATATTTGCAATAGTTTTTTCGGACCGTTTAAAGCAACCGGCCAGCAGATAGAAATAGGCGATATTGGCTCCACACGCATGATGTGCGAGGGTATGCAACTGGAGAACATTATCTTTAAAATGCTTCGTGATATGAAAACCTGGAGCATTAAAGCCAACCGCCTCACGCTCTACTCTGCCAACCAGCTCGACCGACTGGAGTTTTATCAACCATAGACTTTTTATTTCCGGATACAATTCGGTGGGCGGCTGTCATTTTCATTTGAATACGAATCCTATTTTCACGCCACATTTTCACATTCACCAAAAACAATTGACTCATGCCACTTAGTCCTGCCTACAAAGAAATCATTGACAAGGCCATTCAGGCTATTCATGCCCGCACGTTTTATGCGCAGTATCCCGAGCACCCTAAAGCCTATGGCGAAGAAGCTCCCGTAAAGGCACAGGCCGCCTTTCAGGCGCAGCTGGGTCATCCCTTTCAGGAATTACTGCAACAGAATCCGGCTTCGTGGCTGGGTGAAGAAACCTCGCCTTACACCGGACAAAACCTGGGTATTACTTATCCGGCATTTGAAGTGGAAACCATCGTGGTGCGGGCCGGCCGCGCTTTTGGCGTTTGGAAAAACGTCAGTGTGGACGACCGTGCCGAAATTCTGGTAGATGCTTTGGAGCGTGTAAAAAACAGATTTTTTGAAATCGCTCATTCGACTCAACACACCACCGGGCAAAGTTTTATTATGAGTTTTCAGGCATCGGGCCCTCATGCCAGCGACCGCGCGCTGGAGGCTTTGGCTATGGGATATGAGGAGCTGAACCGTTTCCCGGCCAACATCGTTTGGGAAAAACCTATGGGCAAAGCCAGTGTGGTATTGCAAAAACAATTTAAGGCAGTGCCCAAAGGCATTTCGCTCTGTATTGGCTGCAGCACTTTCCCTATCTGGAACTCGGTGCCGGGTATGTTTGCTTCTTTGATTACCGGCAATTCGGTGATTGTGAAACCACACCCCAAGGCCGTGTATCCGATTGCTATTGTAGTAGCAGAAATTCAACAGGCTTTGCAAGCCAAAGGAATAGACCCCAATGTGTGCCAGCTGGCCGTGGATAGTTCCAGTCAACTTATTACCAAACAACTTTCGGAAAATTCTCTGGTGAAACTGATAGACTACACCGGAGGAAGTGCCTTTGGCGATTATGTGGAAAGTCTGCCGGGCAAAGTAACCTTTACCGAAAAAGCCGGTGTAAACTCTGTAATCATTGATTCGGTGGCTGATTTAAAGCCCGTGATTCAAAACTTGTCGTTTGCCGTTTCTTTATATAGCGGTCAAATGTGTACCGCACCGCAAAACTTTTTTATTCCGGCATCGGGAGTGAAACAAGGGGACACGGTGATTCCATATGAAGAGGTGAAAAAGGCATTGGTAGATGCTATTGCCGGCATTGCCAATCATCCACAGATGGGTCCGGGCACCTTGGGTGCTGTTCAAAATCCTGCTACGATTAAACGGGTCAATTCTGTAAGAGATTTAGATGCTGCCATCCTGCTGGATTCTAAGCCCGTAGCCAATGCAGAATTCCCCGAGGCTAAAACCTGCTCACCGATTGTGATTGAAGTAGACGCTAAAGACACCGGTATTTATGAGAATGAACTGTTCGGGCCTATTGTGCTTATCATTAAAACCAAAGACACCGCTCAGAGCGTAGAGCTGGCCAAGCACATGGCCGAAAAACACGGTGCCATTACCTGCGCAGCATACAGCACCGATGAAGCCACGGCTCAATACATTATTAGTGAAATGGAAAGTGTGTTTGCTCCGGTATCGCTGAACCTCACCGGTATGATATGGGTTAATCAGCACGCAGGCTTCAGCGACTTTCACGTAACCGGAGGCAACCCGGCCGGTAATGCTTCGTTTACCAATCCGGAGTATGTGAATAAACGCTTTGTGTGGGTGGGCCACCGAAGAGTATCGTAATACGCAACGACAGCACATAAAAAAAGGGAAGGCCGAGTGGCTTCCCTTTTTTTATGTGCTGACTTCTATTGAAGTATTATCGCAGCAAGGTGAATGAACCCTGTATGCTGGTGTCTACCTTCTGGTTCGGGTTGGTAGGTTTTTGCTCCACATAGGTAACGTAGTAAATATAGGTGCCGGCCGGTTGGTCGGAATTTTTGAATGTTCCGTTCCAAGGAGTTACGTTATCGTGCACCAACTCGCCCCAGCGATTATAAATCCGGAACGCCTTTACCTCTGCATCGCCCACTTGTGCGCGCGGGAAGAACACATCGTTTTTGCCATCTCCATTTGGAGAAAAGGCATTTGGCATCACTACCCGACCCCCCAGAAGAATAACGACTGAATCGGAGCCGAGGCAGAGTGGATTGTTAGTTTCTGACACTACCACCACATAAGTGGTAGGAGCTTCTACGGTAGCGCTCGGGTTGCTGCAATCGCTGCAGCTCAAACCGGATGAAGGTGTCCAGTTGTAGGTAGCGCTGGTAAAGTTTTGCGTGGTAACAGTAATTGCATTGGCGGCTCCCACTGTAGTGAAGATGGTATCGGGGGAAGCGTTCACCACTACCGCATTGGGTTGGCCCACCTCTGCTGTAAGGGTATCTAAACAGTTGAAAGCGTTGAGCGTAACAATGGTGTAAGTGCCGGCTGCCAGATTGGTGAACACGCTATCGGCCTGGAACGCACCGCCATTCAAGGAATATTGATACGGACGGTTAGTGGAATTAGCGGTGATAGAAATGGTACCATCTGCTGTGCCAAAACATCTTACCGAATCGTTTTCTACCGAGAAAGTTTCACCTGCAGCACCGGCCAATACAAAGAAACTTCCGGTGGCGGTGCAGCCCAGCGAGTCGGTGAGGTCAAACGTATAATTGCCGGTGGGCACGTTGGGGAACACGGCTGTGGTGTCTCCGCCTACCATGCTAAGGGTATCGCTGCCAATACCGGCTACGTTGATGATCACAGAACCTACGGTGTTTCTGGGAGTCAGCAATTCGGTGCCAAAGCCCAGTGATGCGCAGTTGGGTTGGTTAATCTGTGAATTGTATGAAATCGCATTCGCCTGATTCAATATCAAGGATGCCGTGGCCACGCACAAATCATTATCGGTTACAGTAACCAATACAATGCCTGCGGGCAGGTTGTTGATGGTTTGTGTAGTCTCCTGTGTGCTCCAGCTATAGGTGTAAGGTCCGCTGCCCCCGGAAGGATTGGCGGTGGCTGAGCCATTGTTTCCGCCATTGCACAACAGCGGAGTGGCGGTAATAGATACCGACAAACCATTGGGATCGGTGCCTACATTGTAGGTGGCGCTAGCCGAGCAACCATTGGCATCGGTGGCGGTTACATTATAGGTGCCGGGCGTAAGGCCGAAGATGGTATCGTTATCGGGCTGTGCAGGCGACCAGGTGTAGCTGACCGGCTGTGTGGTATTGGTGGTGGTCACTACAATAGCTCCATCGTTTCCGGAGCAGCCCACATCCTGAGTTTGTGCATTGCCAAAACCGGCCTGCACTATCTGATAGCTGACGACCCCCCCATCGGAGCCGGTGCAATTTGCCGCATCGGTCACGGTCACTGTGTAGGTTCCGGCCGTTAGGCCTGTGGCGTATTGAGTGGTTTGCGCATTGCTCCAAGAATAAGTAAACGGAGAGAGACCGCCCACAGGATTGGCACCCAACACTCCATTGTTGCCCGGAGGCAAACAATCAAAGAAGCTGGAATCGCTGACTGTGACAGAGAAGGGTTCTCCCTCCAATATTTCGACCGTATCGGTGACCAGGCAGCTATCCGCATTGAGCACAAAGAACACATAGGTGCCTGCCGCCACATTGGTGATGGAGGTGGTGTTTTGCGGACCGGGAATCCATCCATAGGCCAACACGGCTGAAGAAGAATTATAGCTGGCAAAGGCTGCTCCGGTGTTGGTGGTGTTGCAGCTTACCGGGCGGAACGAATCAATTTGTGCGGTGAGGCCGGCAGAGAAGCCCACAAAAACATCATCGGTTACCGACACAGGAGTGCCGCCATTGCAGGGCAAGTAAACGGCTTCAGCGGTATAGGTAGTACCCGCAGCAGGGCACACGTTAATGCTGTTTCCGGAACCCAGAAGGGTGGAGCCATCATACCAGTTTACCTGCACAATGGAAGGTCCATTGGGAGTAAAGCGCCAGGCATCGTTTTGAGCGCTCCAGGTGCCGCTGTTTCTTCCGGGTACGGTGAAGGCCACGGTACCGGATGCATCCTGAATGCCCTCAATAGCTAAACCATCGTTCCAGTTGGTGCATATTTCTTTATTCTCGATATAGACCTCGATAGCGTTGGTGGTTTCGTATAATACAATCTGGTGGGTTTGTGCTCCGTTGTTGGGGCAGTTGGATAGATTGTAAAGCGGCACCGAAGAATAGCTGATGACAAAGATGCGGCAAGGAGCCGTACCTAAAATCTGGTAGCGCAAATCGCCCCCGAGCGATGGGTCGATATCGTGGTAAGGGCCCATGATAGAGTTGGTATACAATCCGGGGCTGGGCAAAGAGCCGGAGTTGGTGATATCCCACTCGCAGAAGCTGCCGGCTGCAATGTTGCTATCGAAAGAGATAAGACCATTGGAGCCTACTTTTAGCTGCGTGTAAGCCTGGCCAAAAAAGCAGAAGGTAAAGGGCAGGGCGATGTCGTTGCTCCAGGTATCGTCAATGTTTACCAGGATGGGTGTGCCCACGTTGTAGGCAAACGGGGTGTAGGGTATCTGCGATACATTGTAGTTGGTAGTGTTGCCGGCATTAAAGGGGCTGGCATACAAATTGGCGCAGGTTTGTCCACAAGGCAGATTTACATCTTGCCCGGCATTGATGCTGGGACAGCCCGGCTGGGCAAATACCGTAGTGGAAACAGAAAGAACAAAAACGAGCAGACAGAGGGGTATTCTCTTCTTCATGGGTGGTTTGTTATGGTTCATAAATTATTTTGCATACAAACCCTTTCACTAGTATTGTG
>CAYQRR010000017.1:15243-17427 GCA_964419635.1 uncultured Chitinophaga sp.
AATAATTGCAGTAGCCAGTGAAAACAAAAGCAGAATAAAGACTGAAAATCAGCTGCTTTTGTTGCACGTGAAAGTAAAAAGATTGACAAAATGCCAAACGCGAAATTCCACCGGTAAGTAAAAAGCGTTGGCTGTATAGGTCAGCAGCAGAAATGGGCTCGCCAAAACTTATTTGGAGGCGAGCATTTCGGGCGCTTTTTTAGCCTCGGCAGGCACCTCGCCTGTGAGCGCGCCCAGAAAGTCTACAATGCCTTGGACCTGTGCTTCGGAGAGGTCTTTGTTGAGCTGCACTTTGCCCATAATCTTTACGGCTTGGTGGAGGTCGGCCACACTGCCATCGTGAAAGTAAGGGTGGGTTTTAGCAATGTTGCGCAGGCCGGGCACTTTGAACACATCTTTATCGGCACTCAGTTTGGTTAAATCGAGTTTGCCCTGGTCGTTGGTTTTGCTGTGGGTCCAGTCGCGGTAGTCGGCAAATACGCCAAACTTCTGGAACATGGCCCCGCCCAGATTGGAGCCAGAGTGACACTGTATGCAGCCGGCATCCATGAAGGTTTTCATGCCGATGCGCTGCTCTGCGGTGAGGGCTTTGTGGTCTCCATTGAGGTATTTATCGAAGGGGGATGGCGTGAGCAGGGTTCGCTCAAAGGCGGCAATGGCTTTTTGCACATGGTCGTAGGTGACGGCATCGGGAGCGGTGGGGAAGGCGGCCTTAAACATGTCGCGGTAGGCCGGAATGTCTTTGAGCCTGGCGATCAAAAAATCTTTGGTGGGGATGGCCATTTCTACGGGGTTCAGGATGGGGCCACCGGCTTGTTCTTCTACATCTTTGGCGCGGCCATCCCAGAACTGAAATTCGTGGGTGGCTGCATTGAGCACGGTGGGGGAATTGCGGCCACCAAAACCGCCATTGTCGCCTTTGGAAGTGGGGAGATTATCTACCCCAAATGTGGCGAGATTGTGGCAGCTGTTGCAGCTGTTGTTGCCGGTTTTGCTGAGGCGGGTGTCGTAATACAGATGCTGGCCGAGGAGGACCTTGGCATCGGTTACGGGATTGTGGGCACAATCGGCCCGGGCGGGCAGGGGTTTAAAAATTTCCTGCGCGCGCTGGAGTAGTTCGCGGTCGGCATTGGTGATGCCGGGTGCGGGGTCGGCTTTGCCTGGTTCGTGCTTGTCGGAATTGTTGCAGGCAGCCAATAAGCCACCGGCTATGAGTGTAAGGGTCAAGATTTTTTTCATGGTATGGTGTTTTTGTTTGTGATAGAGGGACAGGGCGTAAAACAAGACAATGCGCTGGAATGTTCAAATCGCAGGGAGCGGATTTTTTGAGTGTGTAGTATAGGTTTAGGTTTTACAGCCCGATGAACGGGTGTTGATGGTGCTGAGGTCTTTATTGGTAGCAGAGGCATCTACTTCGTTGAAACTTTTGGATAGGCCCCAGCCAAATAGTTTTTCGAACAAAAACAGGAGGCGGCTGTCTTTTACGAGGGAGAGGAAATAGTCTTCGTGCTCGCGTTCTTTAATTCCCATTTCGTAGAGTATCTTGTCGTGTTTGGTAATGCCGAGTTTATTGAAGTAGTCTTTCATGCGGATGTATTCGCAGACGTTGCCGCTTTCCAGGCGGCCGGCAAAATAGATGGGCATGAACCATCCGATTACATAGCAGCTGGCAGCAATGGTTTTGCCGATGAGGTGAAACTTGAACTCATACCATTTGGAAACGGGAATGTTGTATTCGTTCATGATGGCGAGCACTTCGCGCCTGTGGTTCCATTCATCGGTTTCGATTTGGTTGACAGCCCGTTTTACTTCTTGGTTTTTGAGCGAACCGGCATGGCCGATGTAGGCAAAGGCAGCGGCTTTCTCGGCAGAGTAGGCCATTTGCAGAAGGTCGGAGAGTTCGGGTTGAAGTTGCATGATTAAAACCGGGGGCGAATGTAGCTATACATCGCAAAGCCACCAGCATAGACAGACATGAGATTTTGAAATATAGAAGCCAATTATTGTTATTTAGATGCTAATTATGATTATAAAGAAGCCGATTATGGCTGTATGGAAGGTATTTAAAGAGTGGCTGAAGCTAATGTTGATTTGACAAATATTAATTTTACTTTCACAGAAGCTGAATACTTTTATACGGAAGCTGATTATTGTGTGTCAGGTATTGGCTATTTACACATAGAA
>CAYQRR010000018.1:0-9909 GCA_964419635.1 uncultured Chitinophaga sp.
ACCCCCGACACAAGGATTTTCAGTCCTTTGCTCTACCAACTGAGCTACCAAACCAGCCTGTCTTCTTACGAAGGGACGGCAAAAATAGAATAGTACGCCACTTCTACAAGAAAAAACTCAATTAGGCAACATTACCTTTATCTGATACTTTTTGTGTGCACTATTAGCCAGACTTGCCTCGCGCAGCCACGGGTTTAGTATTTTAATATGCTTGTATTTCAGGCCATACGTTGCGGCAAAATCGGCTATACTTGGAATAGCACCTTCCACCTCCACCGTTTTGTATTTATAGGGCTGGTATAGCTCGGCATCCTGCACCCGAAAACCACAAGCCTCCGGTTGACTAAATACAATTTTCATAGCCAGCATTCGGAAAATGTAGCGCGATGTTTCGGGATTAAAATACATCTCATAAAAATTGCTGGTTTTTTGGTCGGCTACCCGCTGCTTCATCCCTGCCATTCCCAGATTGTAAGAAGCAGCCGACAGTGTCCAGTTACCGAAGATAGATTTTGCATCTCTCAAATATTTACACGCGGCTACGGTTGCTTTTTCGTAGTGATACCTTTCGTCCACTTCATTGTTTACTTCCAGCCCATAAATTTTGGCTGTTTCTTTCAGTATCTGCCAAAAACCAACAGCACCCGCAGGCGACACTTCATTTCTAAATCCGCTCTCAATGAGCGCCAGATATTTGAAGTCGGGATGCACATCATTTTGCCGCAGCACCTGTTCTATTTCACCAAAATAACGGTTGGCGTTTTTCATGGCCATAATCGTATTGGAGTGCCAGTAAACGTTAAGTTGCAATTCACGCTCCAACCGCTCGCGCACATCGGCATCTTCGAGGGGCACGGGCTCGCCAAAAAGCTCTATTTTACCGTAGACTGATACCGGGCGCGCCAGCAAGGTGGTGTCTATAGGATTTACCACCCTAAGCTCCGGGCATTCGTTTCCGGCAATGGTGGATACTCCGGCTGCCGAAGCTCCGGATTGGGTCATAAGGGCTGCCGAAGCAGCAACAATTACAGCGCAAAGCACCAGTAAGATAGGCAGTTTGTAGTTTTTCTTTTGCATTACTGGTCCACATTTTTTTTGAAAACCGGCACCATAGAACACGGTTCGCCATAATTTACTGCTCTGGCTACCGGTGCAAGTTGCTGTGTGATTTGTACAAATGCTGCTTCAGGAATGGGACGTTCACCACATCCTTTTATAACCACTCGTTTGCCTTCATACTCTTTTAGATTCATGTGGGCAATGTTTCTGTATAAAAAAACCTCGGCAGCGTGATCGACTGTGGTGCAGGCCACATCTTTGACATATACCGACAGTTCTGCGCTCAGCACCATATATGCCCACATGGGAATGATGGCAGGCGAGGAGCAAAAAAGCACGACATATTTATTTTTATAAGCACTCCAGTCTGTTTTTTTTACCGCTTCGCGAAAATCTGCTTCTTTCAACAGCAACTCTTTAAAAAGGTAGTTTTTCAAATCTACCTGCTCAATATCGTTGCTGGCAGGGAAAAAATCGGCCAGGTCAATGCTTACAATTGCTTTTTGCGCTGCTTTATTAATAATGGGCCGGTCGGTTTGCATGATTTTAAAATAGGAACAACGATAGTAATGATTAAAACAAAAACGCCCTGCATCTGCTGCAGGGCGTTTAAGAAAATTTCACGGTAGCATCAAAAGAAGGTGAATCGGTCGTCTTCGATTTTTGCTAATTTTTTCTGTGCTTCGGCTGCGCTACGGGCTTTGTTTTGAGCTGTATTTTTCAACTGCATACCATAGATACTGTAATCCGAAATTTTGTTGGGTTCGGTAATAACAGAAGGCTGCACCACATATACACCGGCATTTCCTTCAATAGCAGCACTCATTTTGTTGACCCCCACCGCAAGAGCAGCAGCCACTACTTTAGGTTCATACGCGCCATTCAAATTTGGATTACTGAAAGAAGCTCCGCTGGCAGGCAAAGCGGATTTGCCTGATTTAGCAGCCAACTCATCTACCGATGCCGCTTTAGCATCAGCAATTTTCTTTTTCAGTAACTCTGCTTTTTTCTCTCTGGTTACCAAAGCCTTCAGCTCCTCGCGCACCGCATCCACCGGAGCGGTCCCTTTCGGGCTAATAGATTCTAACAAGGCTACCACGTGTTTGTTATCTAAAGTAATCACCTGCGACACCTGACCTTTCTCGGTGTTTTTATCATATGCCCAACGAATAAGAGCTCGTGCAGAACCCAGTGCGCCCAGCGAGAAATCTTCTTGCTTCACATTATCCAGCACTTTTATGTTCAGCTTTTTACCGGCTTCTTTAAACTTGGCATCTGTTTGATTATCGGCACTAAAGGCAGTAGCGCTTCCGTAGATTGTGTTTTGCGTTTCCTGACTTGGCAGAATTTCTCTGCTCAGAAAAGCGACCTGCACAGCCGGTTTTGTTGGTTTGTCTTCCACAATCTGGAAAATGAACCAGGCATTGTCTTCCTGACTTGGTATTTTATACAACTTGCCTTTTTGCGCGCGGTAGAACAGCAAATCGTTATAGAACTTGCTGCGTTGCCCTTGCTTTACCCAGCCCACATTTCCGCCCTGCATTTTAGCAGCCGCATCATCGCTGTGCATCATAGCCATTAAACCAAAGTCAGCTTTAAACGTGTCTATAGCGGCAAACACACTATCCACCAATTTTACGCGGGCAGCACCTTGCTCCTGTGTCGTGATGTTATTGAACGAAAATTTGATTTCGCGAACACGCACCGAATCCGACAACATTTTGCGATCGCTCACCTTTGCATACTTCAAGCTGCCGTTTTCCTGATAAGGTCCCACCACGGTGCGGTTGGCTACCGCAAAGAGCGTATCTTTCATAGACGAAGTCAATTCATCTTTGGTGTAGTATTTATCGTCAAACGCAGTTTCGGAATACAATTTTACAAACACAGAATCTTCTGACGCTGTTTTAGAGGCTACAAACTCTGAAAATTTTTCGTTCAGGTCGCTCAAAGTGCGAGCCGTATCTGCCGATGAAGGAATAATATCAAAGGTCACATATTGCAGTTTGCGGGTTTCTTCGTCTCTCTTGAATTTAGCTTTGTGTGCATCCAGGTACTGCTGCAGATCTTCGTCTGTCACTTTCACATCTGCTTCAGCCACATCGGTGTAAGGGTAGGCTACGTATTTAAAATCGGTGGTTTTGTTCTGGTCTATGTAGGCCATCTCTGCCTGCCAGGTAGGCACATAAATTCCTTTGCTGATAAGGTTGTTGTATTTATCCTGAAACTGCTGTTTTTTCAACAGGCCCTCAAAACGAGTCCATTGCTTGCGCACAGTACCGGGCTCCACGCCTTGCGGGTCTTTATCCAGGTTTTGCAAATACATGCGCACCATAGCCGGGTCAAACTGTCCGGTCTGCGGGTTTCTGAAAGACTGGTCTTGTTGAATATACTGTGAAGCAAATTCCGGATTGGTGGCCAGGTCGCTCAATTCCTCAGAGGTTACATTGATGCCCAGTTTATCATATGCTCTTTTGAAAATGATTTCGTTCACCATTTCCGTCCAGGTTTGATTGCGCATATAATTGCGCATGTCATCGTTGAGCGGCTGACGCATTTGCTCTTCCTGATTTTTCACATTCTCGCTCAGTTTGCTTTCAAAAGCCACCTGCGAAATCTCTTCTCCGTTTACAGAGCCAATGCTGTCTTTTCTTCCTTTCAGCACGCTACCCTGCGAGTTGGTAGCATCCATTACCAAAAAGCCAACGATAGAGGCTCCAATCAAGAAGATAAGTAATCCTGAACGCTGACGAATTTTTCCAATTACTGCCATATACGATTTCGAATTGCGGATTGTGGTGGCCGGATTTTGTGCAATCCATTCCTCACGCTCCTGTGATTAATATTTTTTTAGGGAGGGCAAATAAAGCAGAATTGATGGAAAACGGAAAGCAAATAAGGCGGAAAGGGAAACTATTCGCTCAGTAGCTGCTGCAGGCGGTTAAAGGAGCGCACATTGTTAGGCCGGTTCACCGACTTGAGCAGGTCGCGCTTATCGCGGGTGGTCAAGTGCAGGCTCATGGCAGCCTTGTCTTCCTTGCGCTCGGTGGTGTATTCAAAAAGCACAAACTCCAGGTTGCCGCGCAGTTCCTGGTTCATTTCGTCCAGGCGATGATCGGTCAAAAAATCCTGCATGTTTTCCATATTGGTATACACCGTACCCAGCGGGTCGGTAAGGCGGGCAAATACCGTTTTTTGTTCGGCCGCATTCGGCTCTTCAAACTTTTCGGAGTCGCGAATTTGCACCACGACTACTCCGGAAGTGTTTTGATTAATCCACTCCTGAAAAGTGTTCAAAAAACGCAGCGTGGTTTCCACCCCAAAATTATCGAGCGCTCCACCATCCATCACATAGGTGGAGGGTTCGCTTGGCAAAGAGGGATTTGGAAAAAAGAACGGAAATGTGACATTCATCCGCATAGCCGATGTCACTAATAAACTATCGCCCCCTTGCTTTCTGAAAAACGCTCTGAAATCAATGGCATCTATCTCCAGTTTATTGTCCAGTGCTTTTTTGCCATGCGGACGCATCAAAAAAGATACCGGCTGCGGGCTGATGTAAAACCTGCGCGAATCGTTCATCACAGCCGCGTGGTATATCAAGAGCGGAATTTTGGCGCTGATTTCCTCTTCGCGGTAATCCGATATTTTTTTCTCCCACGGAAATCCGGTGTTGCTGCAATAAAATTTCTCAAAAACGTACCCGCGATCTACACTATATTTTTTGTCAAAGAGCGGAAACTTGTGAAAGGGTATCAAAATATCATTGCTCACGATGGATAGAGCAATGGGATTCAGCACATCTTTGCTCACGTTTTCGGTATACTCCGGATTATTGAGGTCTATGGCCCGGCCATTTTTTTTCTGCAAAAACAATTCGCGCAGATACGTAGTGGCAAACATGCCGCCCGAGGCTCCGCTTATCATCATGGTTTTGTCGAGCAGATTGCCTCCGGCTATGCTGTCGCACTTTTGTAGCATGAGCATGCTATACATGGCGGCCCGCAATCCTCCTCCGCTCACATTGATAAAATACATTTTGGGTTTGCGATTCGGATTACGGGGGTCCGTGTTTTTCTTTTTCCAGTTTTCTAAAATGGGCAGAAAGTGCTGGCGGTCGCGCTCAATGTTTTCATCGGCCGATAATTCGCGCAGGGCTTCCATGTTGTAAGGCGCGCGGGAAGTGTCGTAATTTAATCCATAGGCTCTGCTCTGAAAGCCAAACACATCAAATTTGGTGAGAAAATTGGCGGCCAAGAAAAAAACGATAATGGCAGCCGAGCCCCATCCACCGGTCCAGTAAAGGAACATGCCAAACAGACTCATAAGCACGGAAATGGCAAGTGCCCCTGTTGCTGCAATGGGAAACTGAAAAAGCGGGTTTTCAAGAAAAAAGCCCATAGACACTAGAATGGCCATGGCTACCAAAAAAGCCAAAAAGGCGTTCCAGTGGTGGCGCCTAAAAACTAATTGATGCAACTTAGGGTCGTAATGCTCTACGGTGCGTGTGTGACGCACATTGAATTTATTGGTGATGTAGTAATCTACCCGGTTAAAATGTTCGCGCTCGAGCGTTTCGTTAAACTGTACTTTGCGAAATGCCTTCTTTTTGCGCAGGCGCTCTTTGTTTTCCTGCAGCAGATTGCCGGTGTTTTTGTTGGTATAGTTAAAGTAGACAGCCGTTACCAGAATAACGAGCAGAAATCCGGCACCAAAACCCAGAATTTCCAAAAACATTTCGTGTGGTTTTTGAAACTCATAGCTAATCTGAAACTGAATAATGCAAATGATGTAGGTAACAAAGAACACAAACGGTATAATGGAATTATTGAGCACAAACATGCCCAATGGATATTGCAAACTGGCCATAAACGGAAAGCGGTGCGAGTGCAGAATATACATCACCACATTCCAGGTAATAAACATAGCCCCGAAGCCAATGCCCACGGTAGCAAAGCTTAAATAGCCCACGCGACCCAGATATTCGGGGTCCAGCAACACCTGATGCGTGCCGATGCCCGAACCAAAACGCCCTACGATGATGAAGAGTATAAAAACCCAAAAGAAGAGCAGGAACTGATACTTTTTAAGCGACAGCAAAAAGAGCTGCACGGGAAACGAATAGTAAAGGTCTTTAAAAAAGGTAATCATGAACTGCCGCAGCAATTTACAATTAAGACAAATTATGTCAATAGAAAGTTGGACTTCTTTTCAAGAAATCTTACTGCACCTCCACAGCACCCACATCGTAGGTGTTAGTGTTGGCGGTCTTAACCACCGGGCGTGGCTTATCAAATATATCGGTGCTCAAACCAAAGGTGGGAGACATATCTATCAGCGGTGAAAAATATCCGGTGCTGTCCCACGGTATAAAATTGCCTTCGCCCGCATCGCGAAAGCGTGGGTCCTGGTTAAACAGATTGTTATCGTTCAGGGTATTAAAAATATTGAACGTGTCCACCTTGGTTTTTATGAGGGAGTAACTGAACTCCGCTTCAAAGTTGGCGGCATCCTGCTTGGCAAACTCAATTTCGTTTTGCAGCGAGCCATGTATCACGCAGGCTTTAAATTTTGAGGTAAGCCCTTCCAGATAAATATTCTGATTGCCGTCTACAATAGCATTGTTGAGCACCAGCACTTCTTTTTCGTGGCTCACAAAACGGCTGCCGGTATTGTAAAGCGTGCAGTGTGTAAAATCGTATTCGCCACCCAGCCACAGCTTCACCAGATTATCGCCACTGACATAGAACAGAGAATTTTCAGCTGTTATTTTGGCATTGAAGCCCTGCACAGCATTAAACTGTGTGTTTTTTACAATGGTGTTTTTGATATTTACGTTGGGGCGCGTAGCGCTGCCGAGATAATCGTTGAGGTTACTGCTAAGCCCCGCACCCGCATAAATACCGTAAGACGATTCGTTGACCACGCAGTGATTAAAACTGCCCTGTGGTGCGCAGCCGTTTCTCAAAAACACAATGCCAAACCATTGCCCGGGTTTATCGTCATAAAACTCTTCCAGGCGTGCCCCCTGAAACACAATACTGTCGCTCCACGAAGTAGCGTTGGCATTCAGTGTGCCTTCCACAAACAATGCCGAGTTGCCGGCAAAAAAGATTTTGCAGCCGGGGTTGATTGTGAGTGAAGCTCCGCAGCGCACATACACGCCCGGCACGGTGTCTTTGCTGATAATCACGTGAGGCAGGTCATTATTCCAGGTGGCAGCAGCAGTAATTTCTTCGCCATAATGGAAATGTGCATTTTGCCCGAAGGCTTGTAAGTGCACCGTGCTTTGCTTACCATTCATCAAAAACGATACATCATCAATAATCACAAAGGGAGTAGCCGCAGAGTTGGGGTTTACTGTTACTTCTACAAAAACATAAATGGAATCTTTGGCGGGTATCTCAATATTGCTGAACTGATCGCCATTGATGCCGTCTACGTTGATGCGAAACTGATTGCCCACCAGGCGCATCAGCCGCAAATCTTCAATGGTTACGGCTTTAGAGGAGGTGTTGAATACTTTAAAATACTTCGTGGTGGAGCCAAGCGTGGCAAATACGGTGTCAAAGGTGAGTGTATCGGTGCTGAAAGATAAGGAGGCGTTGGCATTACTGTCTTTGCGGCAACTGGTACTGAAAAGCAATATCCCTGCTACACACAACAGCACCAAGGCACCCAAAATTTTCTTCACTGAACTCATGGTGCGAATAAAACGAATTTGAGCAGAGATATTGCGCGCTTAGTTATGGTCTGCGTCTGCCGGGGTATTGGTTTCCGGTTTTTCTACAGGCCTGGCAGGCACCGGCATGGGCAGATTGTTGATACGCTCTTCTTCTATGCGTGCCTTTTCATCTTCTGCTTTTCTTCGCTTTATTTCGGCCTCCTCAGCCTCGAGGCGAATGCGGCCGGGGGTCAGTTTTACTTTACGCAGCATTTCTTCGCGCTCGGCTGCGGTGTATTCTTTCTTCACTTCCAGCACAGCAGGGTTTGTTTTAGCAATAGCAATCCAATCTATTTCTACCGGAGCCGACAAGGTGCCAATAACTTTTACCTTAAAGCCTGCAGCTGATTTACCGGTGATGGTTAACTGTGCCTCGCTGTTAAGTGCACTCACCGTCACCACCGGCACAGTGGCACATCTTTGCGTAAACGATGGCGGATAATTGATTTCTGTTTCGATAGCAGTCAAAGTAGCAGATCCAAATTCGGTGGTGTTGGCAAGTATCTGCTCCGCATTTTTTTGCTTCTGGCTCAGCTCTTTTACAGAGTTGACCACCACATATTCCAGCGGGCCCGAGTTGTAGGCCAGATATTGTTCGGTGTTTTCGCGTATCTGCTCAAATGGCACTTTGGGATCTACATACTCCATGGTGCTGACGGTGTAAGGCGCTACTTTTTGCATATCCTGAGCGATGATACCCACGCCATATTCATGCGCTGGGGTGTGTGCCTTACCATTATATTTCCAATACATAGGGTTTATTTTCTCCAACACTTCCAAGCCATCTTTAAATGGATGAATATCTTCTTTCAGTCTTTCGTCCGACACCACCGTCCAGGCGTTGCTGGTAGGCTTGGCGGCAGAGTTAAATGCCAACTGCAAGTCGAAGGTGGAAGTGGCCGCCAGATTAATGCTGATGCCTGATGAATTGACGCCATTATTAAAGTCGGTGGACGATGAATAATCGTGCCAATACTCTATACTGCCCATACCCATCTCTGTGCCCAATGCACCCGCATTTTGAATAGTAGCTACCCGCACATCAGCAGTACTGGGATCATAGCAATGTAAGCGGGTGGCGGTTGGCGCACCGGTGCCTATACCCAAGCGACCATCGCCCCGCAGGCGCATGTGTTCGGTGATGCCGCTATACCATCGGTGGCTATAAGTAGAAGTCGCCTCCGGTACCGAGCTCCAAAGCGTGCTTCCGGTTATGCCCATAGCATAATCAACGGAGGTAGCACTCACCTGCGGATAAAATATCACTTTGGTGCCGAGGCTCCGGGTAGTGAATGTAGGTGCGGCTACTCCTATTGTACTATAATAAAGCATGTTGGAGTTGGCGCTGTTCATGTAAATCTTAGCATCTGTGCCGCCTATTTCCAGCACCTCCGTAGGGTTGGTGGTATTGATGCCCACATCGCCTGTTCTTTCAAAGGTCATGATGTTTAAGGGTGCCGTGCATGCCCCTTCCAGGAATAGTGCGTTGGCGGAGCCATCGTGCCTAAACTCTAAACCACAATAATTCGAAGTGCCTGAGTAGGTATTAGTGGCTTCGTCAAAGGTGATGCGACCGCTCTCCACTTCGTTCAGGGTGCTATGCCCGCCAATTCTTACTCTGCGATTAGTGTCGGAAGCCACCGTGTTTGTCACCACTAAAGCATCGCCCGGGTCGGCAAGGCCAATGCCAAACTTGCCGGCTGCACTAATGCGAGCACGCTCCGTATTGTTGGTGCGCATCACCCAGGCAGCGACATCGGTGGTGCCAATGAAATTAGTGGAGGGGTTGGTGCCTGCATTACCGGTGGTATGCCAGTCGCCTGCATCGGTCAGGTCGCTGTTGCTTTGTACCACCCAGCGGGCCAGGCTGCTGTTATACATCAGCGTGATGGCGGAGTATTGTTCGTCCATAACCAGATTACCTCCGCCCGGCACATAAATGCGGTTAGCCGCTACGGAGGTTACATCGTGGCTAATTGTCATGGGGAATGCCGTGCCGTTAATGAGGGTTATAATTTTACCGTTTACCCCTCCGGCCAGGCCGGTAATAGAGAAAGCGGCAGTGGGCCCGGTAATGCGAATGTGTGAAGTAGCACCCACGGCTACGTTGCTGTTTACTCCATTTG
>CAYQRR010000018.1:9919-17110 GCA_964419635.1 uncultured Chitinophaga sp.
CATTTGCAAAAACCGGAGAGAGGCCTTCGCGCAGCGCAAAGTCGCCATTGACATCCAGGGTAGTGTTAGGTGCCTGATTTACCATTACACCCGCCCTGTTGGCTCCGGTGACGCTAAAAATATTGGTGGCCGTACTGCCATAATAAACATTCCATACAGAGCTACCATCCACAGTCGCGTTGAGAATAGCGTTGTTTGTCCAATACTTGGTTGATGTATTGGAATTCATAAAAGTAAGACGAGCGTAGTCATTGCCATTTTCGTTTAACAGAAGCTGTGGCGTTGGCACGGTGCTGTTAGCAAATATTTCTAAAGAAGCGCCAGGAGCAATACTGCCTATACCCACAAAGCCGGTGGTTTGTTTGAGGCGCATGCGCTCAATGTTATTGGTGCCTATTACCACATCATTGGCATCCGTGGTGCCCAGCCAGTTTTCGGCTGTGCCAATTGGAGTGGTGCCGTAGATGACAGGGGCTGCGGGAGTAATAATGCCGGCATTGCCGGTAAGGTTCCAGTCGGTAGCATCGCCATTGTTGCCGGAGCCGGTAACTATCCAGCGGCCCAGCGAACTGTTGTATATCAGGGAAACAGAGCTGTATTGTCCTGTCAGTACATAGCCCGCTCCGCTTGGTGTAAAGAAACCGTTGGCAAGCGTAGCGGCACCGTTATTCAACAGGGTGAGATTTTGGGTGGTGGTATTTATCAGGGTAATTACCTTGCCATTCACCCCCCCTGTAATGCCGGCTATAGAAAAGGCAGCGGTAGGTCCGGATATCCGCAGATGAGACGTGGCCCCGGGAGCAATAGTGCCATTGACTCCATTGACGAGGGCTACGACTGTGCCTTCTCTGAGTGCAACATCACCGTTTACATCCAGGTAAGTTGCCGGCACAGTGGCATTGATACCCACCAAACCGTTGCTTAGTATGCGGGCCCGCTCCAGGCCACTGGTTACAAAACTCATTGCTCCATCGCTGGCAGCAATCCCTCTGTGAAATCGGATGCCCTCTGTAATATCGGCCGAGGCCCCATAGGCCTGACCAATCTTAACGGTTACATCGCCCACTAAATTGGTGGTAGCGCCACGCGTGGTTACCAACTGAAAAGCCGGGTCGCCAATAGCATTTGCCAGGGATGTTACCCGTGTATTGGCTAAGGAAGAGACCGAGCGCACCATCAGTGGCGCTGTAGGCGCTGCCGTGCCTATGCCCACATATCCGGATGTTTGCAGCACGCGCATTCTTTCAGTGTTATTGGTGCCTATTACCACATCATTGGCATCGGTAGTACCCAGCCAGTTTTCGGCTGTTCCAATGAGCGTAGTGCCATAGGTAAGCGGTACTGCGGGGGTGGCTAAGCCTGTATTGCCGCGCAATTTCCAAAAAGCTAAAGGGGAACTGTTCTGTACTTCGGCCTGGCCCATGGCCTGGCGATTAAAAATCAGGAGACAGAAGCAAAGAACAGCACACGGAGCAATAGTACGGAGCATAGGGAGGGTTTTAATTGGAATATATGAGTGGCCAAATATATCGGATTAGGTGAGGAGAGGAATGCCGGTTGCCGGGCCACAAATGATAACTCTGCCCGACTCTGTTCTGCAGGGTGGTTTTTACTTTTGTGTAATACTCGCCATACCTATGCAAGCACCCTTTCAACTTTCGAAACGGCAGCTACACATTTTGAGTTTGATCGCTGCCGGATACTCTACCAAAGAAATGGCCCGCTATCTGCACCGTTCTACGCGCACCATTGACACGCACCGCAGAGATATCTGCCGCCTGATGCACGTGCCCAATACCCATGCCGCCCTTACCGTAGCCGTACAAACCCGCCTGATAGACCCGGAAGCCATTTCGGTAAAACGCATCGAGCGATGTAACTAAAAAAACACGTAATAGTACCGATTGACGCAGCCTTAGCGCCACTGCATATTTGCCGTTGTAAATCATTTTTTTAATCCCTAAACACTTTACACATGGAAATCCGCCACTACCACGTTCCCGATGCCGACTGCATTGCAGAGGCTCGGGCAGTCCGAGAAATTTATTTAACCGATGAAGCCTTGTTTTCGGCCTTTGATTTAATGCGGTTTGATCTTGCCTACAAAACCAACTGGCTGGCCGCGCTGGACACGGCTACCGCACAAGAAACAGCCGAAACCCGCCTCGACCAGCAAAAGCAGGAAACACAAGATGTATTGGCAGCCATGGCCGAAGGCCGACAGGTGTATGCGCTGGTGAAATATTTTGCCCTCAAGGCCTTTGCCAACAAACCCGACCTGGCCCATAAAATAGGGCTGAATAACTACGACACCGCCCAGGCCTCGCAGAGCAGCTTTGCGGCATTTTTGGCAAACATGCAGGTGCAATGTGATAGTGCCGAACTAAAACCGGCCCTGCTGGCAGCGGGCTTAACGCAGCCTCAGATCGATAACATAGGCACCGTGTATAACAAGCTAAGAGACGAAGATGCCGAGCAAACGGCTTTTATAAAAACCAGCAGCAGCGCTACCGATGCGCGCGTAGCGGTGTACAATACCGCTTACCGCTTCTGGCAGCAGGTGGCCGAAGCCGGCAAGGTGATATTCTATGGCAACAGCACCAAGCTCAATGAATATAAACTGCCCGAAGGCCCACAGCCCGACCCCGACATTAACGTAAAAGGCAAAGTGATTGACAGCACCAATGGTGCGCCCCTCAAAGGAGTAGCGGTAAAGGTGAAGGAGCTGGACCTGGAAACCACCACCAACTTTGCCGGCAACTATAGCTTTGTGAGCCTACCGGCCGGCACCTACACCTTGGGTTTTGACCGCAGCGGCTACACCACTCAAGAGCTGCCCATCACCGTGCTGGCCACCGGTGTGGTGGTACAAAATGTGAGCCTGGTGGTAATTTAGTACTCAGCAGCAAAAGTTAAAAAGAGCGATGTAAGCGCCCCCGCCAAGATGGCGGGGGCGCTGTTTTTTTATAGTAAATCATCAGGAACATAAAACTGATCAAGTTCTTCAATCCTTGTAATATCCGGATGTTTCCCGCTGAGACTTAGTTTGAAACGGTTTAAGATTGTATTGTATTTATCAGAAGACACTTGGAGATAAACAGTAGCATCTGAACTTAGCCCTTGGAGAATTTGCTTATCAATCCTACGATTGTAAAGCGGGAATGAATATCCAATAATTACCAGTATGTCAGTTTCTTCTATTAGGTTCGCGGCACGTAAACGAGCCTCTTTTACTTCATGTGAATTTTCCCAGGCAAACTGAAGCATACTTTCGTATTGGGGTTTGTTGCTAGGTCTTAAAAGGATTTGTTCGATTCCAGTGATCAACTCACTTATCATACTTTCAAAATTGTAGTCTTTAACCTGTTCAGGAAAGTAAATTTTATTGTCACCGTTATCATAATGCATACCTGCCGTACCATTAATTTTTACCATTCTGGCATCGGGTGCAGTAGGTCTTATGCGAATACTGGACGGATTTGGATATACAGCTAATTCTGAAAAAGCATTCGAGAAGTGTGATAAGGTAAAATCTGAAAAACTTTTCTCAAATTGAAGATCATAATTCCATGATATAACGCGCAAGTTGCTTGGCAGTTTTGTTGTGTTTTCATCTAACAAAGCTGCAAAAATTACATCGTAGCGCGGGTCTTGTATTACTCTACTTGGACTAAAAGCAATATTTGCTTCTCTATTTACACCCACCCCTACTTCTGCCAAATTACCCCTAAAAAACTGCTCAAAAACGAAATAGGTCGATAGTAATTGTTTAAATGCTTCGTAATGCTGCTTATCATTAAAGAATAGCTTCCTTGCATATGTGTCCGGTGAGTAGTAGTAACCAAACTCGCGGTGAACTTTATCAATAAATAGATAGGTTGGGTTTTTAAGATCTTGACGCAGCTGCCAATTCTTTAGTCTGATTATCTCGCAGAAGTATCCAAACCGCTTGTTAAACTTTTCACCAACAACAGGCAGCGCATTAGCACTGGCACCGGCACCTAAATAGTAAGTTACATTTTTTGGTGTGGGCATGGTGTTATATACTGTTTTTTTGCAGTAACTGTATCAACACCTCCGCCAACTGATAAACCCGTGTGCCGGGGTTGGGTGGCACTAATTCATTAGGCTTGTCTATGGCTTTGGCGCGAGTAATGGCGGCTTGTATGGTGGCGGTGGTAATGTGGCGTGTGGGGTCGAAGCCACCAAGTGCGCGGAGCAGCGGGGTTACCTCACCGCAGTTTTTAAATGAAGCACCCTCTGGCAAATCTTTCAGGTGCAGATAGTGCCATAGCTCAAAACAAGGGTTGGTGAGCACTAAGTGGCGGTTTTCTTTATCCACTTTAAGCGCAGCGGCAGCTATATCGTTAAGATAGTCTTGCACCTTATGATGCTCGTTAAACTTGTCGGCATCCATCAAAAACCACACCTGGTCAACCTTGCTGTTGATGGTCGTTTGTTTTTCAAATCGTCTGATAGCTCTTTGCAAAAGGTGTTGTGGCTTTACTAAGCCGGTGTGGTCAATTACACGGCCATTATCATCTTCCTCGTATCTCGGGGCTATTACTTTTATAACAGACTGGCGACTTTCAAAATACTCATAGTATACCTTTTCGGTATGTGCGCCCTCTACTACAATAAATATGTTTTGTAGGCGAAGGCTCTCTTGTTTTTTGCTGTAGCGGCTCATGGGGTGGTGGTGTTATCGGGTGCGTTCTCGTTAGCTATATCCTCCAACTTACCTAGAAACGGCACTCCGCCAAAGCGGCCGTTGAGATAACCATTTTCCAGGTCGAGATCATGGCGCACATTTTCATAATCGCTAAGCGGATAAAGCCTCGATGAACCGTCCGCATCTTTTTGCGCAAACCATATTTCGTCTTGCCTGAATATGCCAAGGTCGAGCAGATTAGTTTCGTGTGTGGTAAATATCAGTTGCCCCTTCACGCTTTTGTTCACCATAAAGGTGTTTATTAACTCTTTGAGCAGATTAGGGTGAAAGCCCCGGTGTATTTCATCCACTATAAATGTATAGGGTAAATGAATGGCCGAAATCAAGATGGCCAGCAAGCTGACGTATGACAAGGTGCCCTCTGATTCGAACCATTTGATGAATGGCACACTGCCGCCATCCTCTTTTTTATGCGTGAATGTTACCATACCCACCACTACTTCATCACCTGATTTGTAAGCGGCTGACCAAGCAAATAAATCCGATACATCTACAAACTGCTTACCGGAGTTGAGCTCGCGTTTTATGTCCTCAGCTTTTGTCTGGTTAGCCGTGCCCAAAAAGTTTTCAAGCTTAGATTCGGTTAATCTTACCTCAGTGATGCCAATGTTAGCTGCTGACATGTACTTGTTCAACTCACTGTTAAATCCCTCTACAGATTTAAGTAGAAAAGCAAGGTTACCTTCTCCGTATACCTTTGTGATGTGCCCCGCTATGGGTAGAATTCTTTGTAATACTTCATATAATGCATCAATTGCGTCAAACCCTTTACCAACGAGATAATGTAGGGCAAGCCCATTTGATACAAGAAATTTTTCTTCTATAATCTTTAAAAGGACTGCTTGTTCTTCTTCCTTTGTTTTTAGCCCTTGACCAAAATCTATATGAAACTGGTTATTCGATAGTGTAGTACGCGTATATATCAATTCTCTCCTCTCGTCATCAGAAGGAAAAATCTCTACTAATTCCTCTTTCTGAACTATCCTGTTCATTATACTGATAGTGAACTCAAAAAATCTGTCGTTCAATGCCAATTCAGCTGAAACCACAGTTGGTTTATCCTTACAGCTATCGTCCAACAAAAAATGTATGGGCAGATTGGTCAATGTAATACTTTTATTACTCGGGTTCACATAACCCCAAAACAGATCCATCGCCTTCACCAAATTGCTCTTGCCGCTGCCGTTGGCACCATAGATGGCTGCAGCGCGAACCAAGGGCACCCCCCCGGCATTGGTGATGTGGTGTTTGTGCCTCTTGGGAGTGCCAATGAGCATATTAAACTCGGTGCGCTCCTTAAAACTCATAAAATTTTCAACGGTAAATCTTACCAGCATATAACGTATTTTTCTCGTAGATACGAACAAAAATAGCTTTTAGTTTAATAAAAACACATAAAATAAATCTTCTGCTCGATTTTTTCGTCATACATTCCCCTCAACCCCACCCCGAAAAGGTTTTTTTAGTCAAATTTTCTCACAGCCGCATAATTATATCACACAGGCGCATATTTATACTGCACAGTCGCATATTTTGTATATTTATTCTTTAATTTTTATTACACCGTCAGTATTTATCATTAACTTGACGCATTGTTTATATATACATACGCCTATTTATTTTATTCAATCGCACATTTTATATAAACTGACGCATATTTTTGTTGCACATTCTTACATTATATATGCACAGTCGATAATCATTATATATTTATACTTGCGTCTGTTCAATAAATTTTTGCAACTGTATGTCAGATACTACCGATAATTCCCCAAATACCTCCGCCAGGAAGAAATACGGCACTACCGAGCGTATAAAAACAGAAGGCGATGCCGTTCGCATGGCCGACTTTGTAGCCAATGGCCGCGTATGGATAAAGCTTTTTCGCGAACATCTGGCCGATTTTGCGTCCCTTGACCCTGAGTTTAATGCCGCTTTTGCCAACGACTGGGAAGCCGCCAACGAGGCCCTCGCCTTGTTTGAAACAGACGAAACCCAGCGCGATGAAATTGCCTACCGCACCAGCGAACTGCTGAAAACCCATCAGCCCGTGCTCCGGCTGCTGGATGACCTGGACTACTACACCGGCAAGGCCTTCCCCACCGACCCCCGCAAGGTGGACGAGCTGGGCATTAAGCTGATGCGCAGAGATGCCGGCAGCACCCAACTCAAGTTTGTGCTCTGGGGCTACACTATGCTGATGGTAGCCAACGACTATCAGCCGCAGCTCACAGCCGCGGGGCTTTCCGCTGCCTGGTTTACCGATTTTGAGGCGGCTTTAAATGTTTGTTCCGAGGCCGAGTTGCAGCAGGAGTATGCCAAGCGGCAGCGCATCCGCAAAACCACCGAGCGCGTGATGCAGTTTAACGCCCTGCACAAAACCTGGCAGCGCGTCAATAAAGCCGCTAAGGTTATCTACCGCACCCGGCCGGAGATGGAGAAACTGTGGTATTGGAAAT
>CAYQRR010000019.1:0-10769 GCA_964419635.1 uncultured Chitinophaga sp.
AAGGCGGGAAGTTCCTGCCAGTTTTGCTGCATAGCACATACCGAAATTCCAAAGAAGGTTTTTTTCCGGGCGGTATATTCTCTAAACCAGGAAATATTCTCGAGCGTTCTTTCCAGTGTTGCATTCTTTCGAATGAACTCGTACGTATTTTTTTGAAGCGAGTCGAATGAAATGTTGATATGGAAGTTGGTGTGCTCTAATAATTCCTTAACGCGATTATTTAACGTGGTGCCGTTGGTTTGTACCGAAATTCTGACATCCGGATTTATAGCTCTTATTTTATCCCATATATCGTAGTAGATATCTATTAGAAACGGTTCGCCTCCATAAAATTTTACTTCCTCCAAATGCGGAATAAACTCTTCTAACTGATGCACAAACTCAGTATTGTAAGGAATCTCCAGCGGAGGCAGTTTCTCTCGCTTGGTACGAATCAGCGATGAAAACTCTCCGGTACACATTTCACATTCCAGATTGCACACATTGCTTAATTCAAACTCCATCACGCTCGGAAATCTATTTCCGTTCAAAACTTTATCGTCATATTGACGCGTTTTTACGGCATCAAAATTTCCGGCAATCAACTGTTCTCTGCAGCCCCTACAACCCAGGGAGAGGTCATTGTTTTTGATGTATGCTCGTAGCTTATCCGCTTCTGCGCCAAACCAAATATCACGAATGGATTGCTTTGGATATTCGCCCAAAATGTGTTTGCGATTGTAGCAGCAAGCATGTGCCCAACCATGATGCCCAAAGTAGATACTCTTGAAGGGGGCGTGACATAAGATAGAGTCAGAAGGATTTATCCGCGTCTTGTTGTATTCGCGGATTACATCGGAGTTCAGTGAGTTATATCTGCCATTTCTGAACAGTTTTTCAAAAAAGTTTAGCATGGAGCGGCTAAGATAGAGAATTATGCCAGCGTTGGATAGTAGTTCATAAACCACTTCACCATTGATTGCACCCCGGTATGAATGGTGGTGTCGGGTTTAAATCCGGTATATGCATAAAGCGTTTCCGTGGAGGCATTGGTGGCGGGCATATCCCCGGGCTGAATGGGCTGATGTTCTACTATCGCCTTTTTGCCCATAGCATTTTCAATAGCGTGCAGAAAATCGGCTGTGAATACAGGTGAGTGGTTGCCTACGTTAAAAATCAGATGTTGCCCTGCAGCCGGTTGCTGAAGCTTATCCATCAATATGGAAATGGCTTTCACCACATCGTCCACATGCGTAAAGTCACGAATCATCTTTCCGCCATTGAACAGCTTTATTGGTGTACCTTCATAGATAGCTTTCATGAAAATATAGGCCGCCATGTCGGGGCGGGTCCACTCGCCATACACCGTAAAAAATCGAAGGCCAATCAGGTTAATGCCGAATAAATGAGCATAGGTATGTGCCAGTAGCTCATTCGCTTTTTTGCTGGCCGCATATACAGAAATAGGGGAATCCGTTTTCTGGTTCTCGGCATACGGAACTTCTTCGTTTAAACCATAGACCGAGGAACTAGAGGCATAAATCACCTTTTTTATTCCATGCATTTTGACGCACTCCAGAATATTTAAAAACCCCTGCACATTTACATCTATGTATGCTTGTGGGCTTTGCAGCGATTGTCGAACGCCCGTTAAAGCGGCCAGATGAATCACCGCATCAAAATTATGTGTTGCAAAGACCTGTTGAATTGCCGCCACATCACAGATGTCTGCATGGATAAAAGTGACTCCGTCTACTTCCGGTGGGCTTACGGAACGATAGCCTATATCTTTTGCGCGGGCTTTTTTGATTTCTGCATTGCTGAAATCGGTAAAATTATCGATAGCTACGATTTGAAATTGACCTCGAAGCTGCCTCACCAAAGTGGAGCCAATGAATCCGGCAAATCCTGTAATTAATATTTTATTCATACAAACACGCTGTTTCCCTGAGGAGGCTGCAAATCAAATCCATTTTCTGTACCACAACTCCATCACAGCAATTTTCCATAGACGCCAGTGATCTTTGTTGTTCAACAAGGTATCTACATACTCGCGATTAATAATATGGTCGGCCACCAGCTTGCTGTCGGACAGGTGTTTCCTGTACCAATCGTAGTTCATATAATACTTGTCGGGGCCCACAAATCCTTGTTTTTTCCGGTGCAATATTTCGTTAGGGAAATGATCTTTAATGTTCTGATAAAGCAGATGTTTGGTCTCTTCCTTTTTGTAATAGACCGATGGATTTAATGAAAATACAAATTCACAAATTTCATGGTCCAGAAACGGAACCCGCACTTCGAGCGAGTTGGCCATGCTAGCTCTGTCTACCTTAGCCAAAACCTGCTCGCCCATAAAGTGCTTCACATCCAATACCTGCATGGCCTTTAGATCGGGGAGGGCCGGGTTATACAATTTCTTATACCACCATTCCGGATCGCTTGCCACATGCTGATGCAAATCCGGATGAAGCATTTTTCTTAACTCTTCTGCATCAAACCGGCCCATAGCCATGCAGCCGGCATAATAGCTCAACATAGGATGACTCTGCTTTCCGGTAAGTCGGTTTATCCATTTCCGGAAGGGCGAGATGCGACCAGGCTCATAATCTTTCTGCCACTGATAACCGACCAAAAACTCATCGCTGCCCTCGCCACTCATCACTGCTTTCCGTTTTTCAGAAGCGGCTTTACTCACCAGATAAGTAGGGATAATTGAAATGTCTCCATTGGGCTCATCATACACCCAGACCAGATGCTCTAACAGGTCTAAGCTCTGCGCTTCCAAAATCAAAGAGTAATGCTCTGTTTTATACTGTCGGGCCACCATATCGGCATAGATATGTTCACTCACATCCCAACCTTCGAATCCAATTGAAAAAGTGGCGGGCTTATACCCAAATCGGCTCATGTAATACACTATAGCCGAAGAATCGTAACCTCCGCTTAAAAAAGAACCCACCGGCACATCGCTTCGAGCATGCGTCTGTACGGAGTTCAGCAACAATTCATCAAATTTTTCTATAGCCTCTGTGTCGCGCATTACTCCTTCGGCAAAGGGGATTTTCCAATACTCTTGGATAGTTACACTTCCATCGGCCCGCACCAGCATCGAATGAGCAGGAGGCAATTTCTTAACCTCTCGCCAAATGCTTTTGGGAGATGGCACATAGCGGTACACAAAATAGTCGGTAAATGAACTGTAATCAAGCGTTGTTTTCACCTCTCCATTCGCCTTAATGCCTTTTATTTCGGAGGAAAAAACAAAATTGCCTTCTTGATAGTAGTAATACAGCGGCTTGATGCCAAAACGATCGCGGGCCAAAAACAGTTCTCGCTTTGTTTCGTCCCAGATGGCGAAGGCGAACATCCCTTTCAGGCGATTCAACACCTCACCACCCCATTGCTCATAACCATGAATAATGACTTCGGTGTCGGTATGTGAATGAAAAACATGGCCGAGCTTTTCCAACTCAGCCTTTAATTCCACGTAATTATAAACCTCTCCATTATATGTAATCCATAGTGTGCCCAGTTCGTTGGTCATGGGCTGCTTGCCGGCATTGGTTAAATCAAGAAATGATAGCCTTCGATGACCAAGTGCCACCGTAGAATCGGCATTGATATACACGCCATCACCATCGGGTCCGCGATGGCGGATAGCTTCTGTCATAGACAACACTTGCCGCTTCTCTACCCGACCTTTAAATTTTAACTGCCCTGCTATCCCACACATTAGTAATCGTCTTCGGTTTTAAAATTTTGCTGAATGGTTTTTACATCCTTCCACAGTTTTAGGAGAAACGATGGAAACAAAAAAAGGTGTAAGAGTAACAAGAATAAAATTTCGGGCTGGCGAACCGATAAAAGAAGGAGGAAAAAGACGGGCACCCAATCTTCGTAATAATCATTTAAGAAATACAGGAATTTGAATTTGAGTTGTCGCTTTGGAATATAGCCCAGTTTCCAACCGCTGAATTTGAGATAAGTAATGATGCTGAACAATAAAATGGAAAAGAAAAAAGGAGGAAACAACACACTAATAGCCATAAAAAGGAACACGGTAAAAATAACCTCGAACCGCAATAGGTTGTTGGTCAAATACAATGTAAAAAGTGGCCCGTTTTTCACTACAAAAGTTTGAACGCCCGCCACGCTATCTCTTTTTCTGTCGTCCAGTTGGTGCAGTAAAATATTTCTAATGCCTTTTAAAGTGACAGACACGAAAAGAATAGCAGCAATAATCACTCTGCCCCAGTAACCGGAGTCTTCAAAAAAACCAAACGCAAATAGCGTAATAAACACCGGATTAATATGCCCATAAAAAGCGTCTGTCGCCACCCCCCAAGCGGCTCTGTTCTTGAATCGAAACGGAGGTGCGCTATACATTACCAACGCCACAATCTGAAGCGCTAATAACACAGTAGCTAAGGTGTGTTGCTGCCGCCATGCCACACCACCCAGCACCAGTGGCACACCTACCACCACTACTCGCCAGGCTGGGTTTAGTTTTGCCAACTTATTTTCTTTGCCGGCCAGGGCATCTGTTTGAATATCGCACCAATCGTTCAACAAATAGCCGAAAGCGGAAATGCAAATGAGAGAGAAAAAAAATGCCACAAGTGCAAGTATATTATCGGTCAAAAAACCGGATTGGAAAGGTATGATGCCATCGCACAACCAGCAAAAATAGATCCAACCCAGCACCTGCGGCACTAAAGCATTCCACCAAACAGCTGTTCTTAAAAATTTAAGCATCTCTTATTTAGGCCCCAAGACCGGAATTGGCCAAAAATAACTTACCTGTTAAATAAATAAATTACAGTTGTGTGCTGCAGTCGAGAATCGTGTAATGGTGCTGGTACAATAGCAGTGCGGGTAATAATTTTTATATTTTCGAACCCTGTGTTAAACTTACCTTGTGGAGATGCATAAAGTTGTAATTACATCGAAACCCGATGATTTACTAGAGTATATCCGGAAAATATGGAACTATCGTGCGCTCATTTTGGTTTTTGCCAAGCGTGATCTCAAGGTAAAGTATGCTCAAACTTTTTTAGGACTCGGATGGACCGTACTACAGCCTTTGACCTCTTTACTGGTTTTCACTTTCTTCTTTGGCTATGTTTTAAAGTGGAAAGTAGAAGGGCTCACTTTCCCGCTCTACGTCTTATCCGGGTTGCTTGGCTGGAATTTCTTTAGTTACATCGTATACCAGGGCTCCAGCAGCGTACAAGATTCCGGCACGCTTATTAAGAAAATATACTTTCCAAAGGCCATTTTACCATTGTCAAAAGTGTGCGTTTCGCTGGTGGAGTTAAGTATCACTGTATTGTTACTCATCCCGCTTTTGATTTGGTATGAACAACCCATTTCGTTTCGCTTGGTGCTTATTCCGGTAGCACTTGTGCTCAATGCTATCATTGCGCTGTTTGTTGTTTTTACCATTAGTTCGCTGGCATATAGAATGAGAGACCTCTTCCATCTGGTGCCCTACATCATGTATTTTGGCATTTGGGTCACCCCGGTGTTTTTCACCAAAAACATATTGCCCGGAGAAATCAACTTCATTTGGTTTATCAATCCTATGGCGTCTGTAGTAGAGCTTTGGCGGTGGTGTTTGTTTCCGCAATGGGAGTTTGACTTGCGTTTTTTGCCCGCCTTGTTGGCAACGGTTCCCTTATTCATCTGTAGCTTTTTACTCTACAAAAAAACCGAACAAATTTTCAGCGACTTCGCATGACCCGAGACGTAGCCATCAAGATTGATCACCTTTCCAAATCATTTTTTTTACAACATGCTGTAAAAGATGAATCTGGCAAAGATACTCATGAGCTATGGGCACTCAACGATTTGTCGTTAGAAATTTACCGAGGAGAAAGCGTAGGTATTATAGGACCGAACGGCAGCGGAAAAAGCACCTTATTGAAAATACTTGCCGGAGTAACTAAGCCTACTTCGGGAAGCGTTGAAATCTATGGCAGAATCGCCAGCATCTTAGATATTGGCGCAGGCTTTCATCCCGAGTTAAGCGGAAGAGAGAATGTATATCTAAACGGGCAAATACTGGGGTTTAGCAAAAAAGAAATACGACAACAATTTGATGAAATAGTAGCCTTTAGCGGTATCGAAAAATTCATTGACGAGCCGGTAAAGAATTACTCAAATGGGATGTATCTGCGTCTTGCCTTCAGCATCATGGCGCATTTAAATTTTGATGTCTATTTATTCGATGAAGTGTTTAATGTAGGGGATGCTGAGTTTGTATTAAAAACAAAAAAGAAATTCCAGGAGTTGATTGCCTCCGACAAAACGATGCTGTTTGTGAGTCATAACTTCAAAGATCTGGAAAACAAGGACCTGTATATACTTCTGAATCAGGGAAAAATTAAGGAATACACCACCAAAGCTGATATCCTCTCCAAATATTTAGAGAATAGTATTAAAAAAGAGCAGCTGAGCATTGCCGACAGGAACATAGTAATAAAAGATTTCTCTGCTTTTCCGGACTCGGAGGACTTAAGAGTAACCGAAGTGGAACTAAGTCAGGAAACTGAAACTGAATTTAGAACAGACCGGCCATTTACCTTTAAAATCGAATTTGAAAAACTAAATAAAACAGACACCTTAGACTTGGTAGTGCGATTGAATGATATTCATGGCAATGTTATTCTATCGACCACTCCGTTGCTCTCGGGCTACACTTCGAGCGCGGAGAGTGGTGTGTATCGCTACACCTGCACTTTCCCCTCCAATATTTTTGGTTTTCAATCTTATCAAATCGGAATCTTCTTTGTAAAAAATGCCATTACTGCTTTTCAGGATGCAGACACACAAATTACCCTCACCGAAGATCGCCTGGCAAAAGTAGCCACTTCAGCTTATAGAATGGATAATATACTTACGTTTAAGCCGCATCTGCAGGTGGGAGCGCTGAATGTTGACATACTTAACCTGAACATGAATGGGGGCCTATTACCGGTTTTTGACTGGGGACTAAACTTTAGTAAAAAATGATTTTTACAAACCAAGGATGAAACAATGGAGCGGGGAGATGACACCATAAATTCAGCGGCAGAAAATGCGCTGCATCTGGAACTAGATAAAGTGGAAGCTTGCTTCAAATCTAAGGAGCTATCGGATTTTTTATCGAAGTACGAGCGCGTAATAGCTATCCATAACCATGCGAACCCATTCACTTACTTCGGAATCAATTTTAAAGACAACCAGGTAGATTGCGTAAAGTTTTATGCGCATGCATTAGCCGACTTGAGTGCAGAGGAAATGCTCGAATTTATACCTACGTCCTCTGATTATATGAAGTATCATCACCTTAAGAACGATGAAAAAAAAATCAGCGGACGAAATGCGGGGGTTGCTTTAGAGCTAAAATTTAAAATGACGGAAAAAGAGCCGCACAGCGGTTTTTTCTATCATGTGCGAAACACTACAGAATCATTGGATGAGCTGGGATTTCCGGCCCATTTACCTTCAGAGCTAAAAAGCGACTGCGTAGGTTTAGGAGTTAATTTTGAATACACCAACAACAAACCTTTACGTAAGCAATATTATTACTTCAATAAACCGGAGAACAAAGTCTTCTTTGAAAAGAAGTTTGGACTGTCGCTGCTGGAAGAGGTGAGGTTAATAGAGTATGCCGAATCAGATTTGTTTGCAAAAATAAATGCGTATGGACATCAACTGTTTGAAATACAAGACAAGGCTCCTACGTTTACCACCAAAGAGAAAAGCGTAATTGCTTTCTTCAATAAAAAATACCGACTGATTAACTTGGGTTATGGATTTTATGAGAACAAGACCATAAAATCGGTTTACTTTTTTGACGGAGAATCCAATATCAATCCGGGCCTTGCCGCTGCATCCGATAAGTCGTTTCATGTGTCCACGCTGAACAAACTGATTCATGGCTAAGATTCAAGAAATATGGAAAGGCCTCTCGCTGCGTTGGGGCAACAAAGAAAAACACGGGCCTCCGCTGGAAGATTTACTGGATAATCCGGAAGCCATTTACAACCATTCCTCCGCGTTTTACGAAAACAGCGATCTGGTTTATTTTAAAAATGCCAAGGTATATGCTGCCTTTAAATACAATGTAGTCAAAGATATTCTTGTAAGTAAAGAAGCGATTGGTGTATCGGATGTGCATTTAGACCTCAATGGTGTTTATTTTTCATTAGATGAAAAAAAACATCAGCACAACAAACGAGCGGCCATTCGGCATCTGGGTTTTTTATCAAAAGGTTTGCGGAATTCCGAAAATGATTTCACGCAATATCTGTTTGAGTATTTTCTATCAAAATTTCCGGTAGAAAGCACCTTAAACCTGGTCGATTACCTCATAAATCCATTGGTGTTCATTAACATTTTAGAGGAATATGGCTTTCTGGAGTTTATGCCGGAGTTTAATCCGCAAAGCCCAGCGTTTGTGCCTGCAGAAGCCATTCAAAAAATCAAAAACATTTTTGAAGACTCCACGATTATTGAACCCATGCTGCAATCGTATTTAGATCACTCCGGCACAGTACCCGAAACGATGCAATTTTTGACAGATGATATAAACGTGGATAAAGACATCCGTAAGGAACAACTGCCTCGTTTTTTTGCGTCTATGATTTTTGCAGCCACGCACAGCACGTCCAGTTTTATCAGCTCGCTGGTGCATGTAGTGTCCAAAAATTATCCCGAGCTATTGACCGACAAACCGGATAAAACATTACAATATGCGGTAGTCAATGAGGTGCTCCGAATATATACTCCTGTGCCGTATATATTCCGAACGGTGAGAAAAGACGTGGTGTATGCCGGCAAAAATTTAAAAGTGGGAGACACTGTCATTCTCTGCATTGGTGCAGCCAATCTGGACCCAAAATATTTCCCAAATCCTCGGAAGATAGTGATGAACCGAACCGAAAAACACCTGGCTTTCGGCAAAGGTCAATATGCCTGTATTGGTCAGTTTGCCACTTTTAGAATGGCCATGAATTTCTTATCGTATTTGTCGGCCCATAAAAACAGAATTACCTTCTTAAACAATACCGAAACGCATACGCTGCACAATGCCATGATGAAGATTGCTGTACCGGTGAAAGTGAATATTTAAATGAATGCGGAGGGTATGGATGTAAATAGCATGAACGCCAATACGATTCAAGAGGCCCAAAAAAAAGCCCGGCAATTTTTAATAGACCACTATCAGCAGTATCATCATTTTGCCATTTTTGAATACTATCCCAGCTTTGAGGGAAAGAAAGACCATGGATGGCATTATACTTTCCGTTCTCCTTTTCTGCATGCCAATGTGATGTATGCCTTATGGAATGCAGACCCCCATTCGTTTAAGGAACTGCTGGAGAAGGGAGCTCAGTTTTTGATGGAGTTTAAAGAGCCGGGAGACTTGTGGCGTTTTTGGAAAGTAGATGAGGCGCAGCATCCGGTTTTTTGCGGAGTAGACGATACCGCTATTAGTTCACTCGTACTCCGAAAGTTGAACTACCCGCTTAACAATGTAGCCATTTTACAATCCAGAATCAGAGAAGATGGAGCAGTGCTTACCTGGATTAAAGCAGATTTAAAATTGTTTTTTCTCCATCCTGTCGCCTTTTGCTGCCTGAAGTATTATGACCGGCTGGCGATGCCGCAAATTGATTACTGGGGTTGGATTTCGTTTGAGGATGCAGAACCGGCTATCGTAGCTACCGCCATGGCCTATTTAGGCGAAAACAAAAAGACGATGCCGGTAGTGCAATACCTGCTGGATGCCTGGAACCACGACAAAGCCGAGTACTACATGTACTACGAAAAAAGAATAGTGCTGGCCTATCACCTTGCTCGCGCTTACAAAGAAGGATGTAAAAGCTTAGGCGTTTTGAACCCGTCTATTTGTGCGTATCTGTCTCAAGAGCTGGATAATTTTGTTTTTGCTGAACTGCTGATAGCCTATCTTTCGGTGCATTATTTTGAGGGCGATGCCGCACTACTACAAGAGTTGCAAGCCAGAATTACTGCAGAAATAAAACGCAGAGACGCCTTCATGGACCACTACCCCTACATTACGGCAAAAAACAGAGTGTATTACGGTGGAGCCGGAGCACTCACAGCAGCTTGGTTTATAGAAGCCTCCGCCACGTGGTAATCCTAACGCAGGCTATGCTATCAGATAATCGGATCTATAACTTTGATAAAGTGGTTCACTACCCAAAACATCGGCCTTGCCTTTCATGACAGAAATAATTTTTTCTGTTCCGCTCAACCGGATGGTTTCGCGCAGGTAGGGCGCCAGAAATTCGAGAGCTGGATGGGGCACTTTGGCTCGAATCACCTCGCAATATTTTAAATACCATTTTGTTTGAAGATTGCCCGGAAAAGGTTTTAGCAAATGATACACCAGGCGCGATGTGCGATAGTACGCATTTAAGCAGGCTCGATTCATAGCGCTGTTTTCTTTCGTTGCCGGAAAATTAAAGCGGTGGCGAAGGCTCAGTAGATTTTCAAGGAGAGACTGAAATTTATCGGGGTCTTCTTTCAATAACTCGAAAGGAAGCAGCACCACGTTTGAGGCACCGAATACGCTGCGATATAATTCAACAGAATAGTTGTAGTCAAAAAAGGTGGTAAACATTTTTTCGTTTACGCGCATAAACGTTTCACAACTTTGCACTCCGCCCATGGATATATACTGCGCATACACCGAGTCAAATACGGTGCTATACCCCCGGGTGATAAGCAGCACTTTTGCTCCCGGAAAAAGCGCATACTGATTTTTGCAGATA
>CAYQRR010000019.1:10800-16990 GCA_964419635.1 uncultured Chitinophaga sp.
GTTCCTGAAAGGCCCGGTAGTCGTATGGCTCGCTACCCGTAAGTCCATACCAGTTGGGCCGTCCCTGCCACAGCATCAAATCTTCGCAGGTCAACACAAAATTGTCCCACACCTTACCGCGCTGCTGCACATCGTCCGCCAGCTGCCAGGCGTTGTAAAAACCCTGAGCAATATGTTTAGGCTGAAAATAAATTTCGGGATGCTCCTTAAACCAGGTTTGTAAAAATGTGGAACCTGCTTTGGGGTAGCCCACGTGCAAAAGAACATTGGCCATTGGAGTGCTTTGGTTATTGGGTCTGGTGAAACAATGCGGTACGCTGTAGTGCCCGATAAAAATAATTAAACCAATATGCTTTGAAGCAGCAGCGGCCTGATCCTGTTGAACAGAGGGAACATTCTTACTTTAATATTTAGCGCTCTGGCAGGCCATGTGATATCAATTTTAATATCCCCAATCAAGTATATTTGCTTGCATATACTTGCAGCATGGCAATCCAATCCTCCCTTCAAAAAATTGGTGTGTTTACTTCCGGTGGCGATGCCCCCGGCATGAATGCAGCCATCCGTGCGGTGGTGCGCGCTGCGGAGTATTATAAGATTACACCTATTGGCATTTATAGAGGCTACGAGGGATTGATGGATGGCGACTTTGTAGAACTGAACGCCCGGAGCGTAAGTAATATTATCAGCCGGGGCGGCACCATTTTGAAAAGTGCGCGTAGCCAGCGTTTCCGAACCGCAGAAGGAAGAAAGCAGGCGTTTGACCATGTGAAAAAAGCGGGAATAGATGCCCTGGTAGCCATTGGTGGTGATGGAACATTTACCGGAGCAAGCGTTTTTTTGGAGGAACACAACGTGCCCACCATCGGCATTCCGGGCACTATTGATAATGACCTGAGCGGAACCGATTTCACGATTGGCTACGACACGGCCTGCAACACGGTTATTCATGCCGTGGATGCCATTCGCGACACCGCATCATCTCATAACAGAATGTTCTTTATTGAAGTGATGGGCCGCGATTCCGGGTTTATTGCCATGCGCAGCGGACTGGCTGCCGGAGTAGAGTTTATTCTTGTTCCGGAAAGAGAAATGACCATTGAAGGACTGGTGCAAAAACTGGAATGCAGCAAAAAGAAATCGTCCGGCTTAGTGATAGTAGCGGAGGGGCTGCAAATGGGCGGAGCAGTAGAGATTGCTTCAAAAATAAAAGAGCGTTTTTCGCATTACGATACTAAGGTAACCGTGCTGGGGCATATACAACGAGGCGGTTCGCCCAGTTGCCTCGACCGGGAGATAGCCAGCCGAATGGGCGTAGCAGCAGTGGAAGGACTGTTGCAAGGCAAACAAAACGTGATGGTGGGTGTTGTGAATGGCGCTATTGTGTATAATACCTTTGAAGAAGTGGTCAACAATCCGCAGCCCATTCATTTTGATCTGCTGCGCATCAATGAAATACTGAGTGTATAAAGCATGAACATCGCATTACAAGACATCCCCGCCCCTTATCGCCTGCAGCCCATAGAGCAAACCAGCTATCTGGTGGATGGTGAAATAAAAACATGGACCGGAGCCTTACAGCCGGTGCACTCGCCTATCTATCTAGATGGCCGGCCTTTTAAGCTCGGGGCTTATCCGCTGCTGGGCGCGCAGGAAGCCCTGGAGGCCCTGGACGCTGCTGAAAAAGCCTACGGCATGGGACGAGGCCACTGGCCTACCATGACGGTGGAACAGCGCATCGCACACATGCAGGTATTTGTAGCCAAAATGAAACTACAACGCGACTCTATTGTTGCCTGGCTAATGTGGGAGATTGGTAAAACACTAAGCGACTCACAAAAAGAATTTGACCGCACCATTGATTACATCCACGATACCATTGATGCTCTCAAAACACTTGACCGCGATAGCTCGCGCATCCAAAAAGAAGGAGGTGTGTATGCGCAAATTCGCAGAGGCCCTTTGGGGGTGGTGTTATGTTTGGGTCCCTATAACTATCCGCTGAACGAAACCTTCTGCACACTGATACCGGCACTGATAATGGGCAACACGGTCATCTTTAAGCCGGCCAAGCACGGGGTGCTGCTCATTCATCCGCTGCTCGAAGCTTTTAAAGACAGTTTTCCGCCCGGTGTTATCAATGTGATTTATGGCGATGGCGCAGAAACGGTTGGCACCATTATGACCACGGGCCGCGTAAATGTTTTTGCCTTTATCGGCAGCAGCAAAACAGCCAACCTGATTAAGAAACTGCACCCGCACCCCAACCGGCTTCGGTCGGTGCTGGGCCTGGAAGCCAAAAATCCGGCTATTGTGCTGGCCGATGCCCATTTGGATGTGGCGGTAGAAGAATGTGTAACGGGCTCCCTATCCTACAACGGACAACGATGCACAGCACTCAAAATCATTTTTGTGCACGAAAATATCCGCGAGACCTTTTTGAAGAAATATCTGGAGCGACTACAAACCTTAAAGGCCGGCATGCCATGGCAAAGTGGTGTTTCGCTTACTCCGCTGCCTGAACCGCATAAGCCGGCTTATCTGAAAGAACTGATAGACGATGCCCTTGGCAAAGGCGCACAAATCCTGAACCCTGACGGTGGCAAGATAGAACAATCGTATGTGCATCCGGCCGTGTTGTTTCCGGTGAATGCCGGTATGAAAATTTATGAAGAAGAACAGTTTGGTCCGGTAGTTCCCGTGCTTTCGTTTCAGGATATTGAAGAACCCATCCGGTATATCGTTCACAGCAACTACGGGCAGCAGGTGAGCATTTTTGGTACCGATGAAGAAGAAATGGCCAAGTTGATAGACCCGCTGGTGAATCAGGTATGCCGGGTCAATATTAATTCGCAGTGCCAGCGCGGACCCGATGTATTTCCGTTTTGTGGCCGTAAAGATTCGGCCGAAGGCACGCTGAGCGTAAGCGATGCCCTGCGGGTGTTTTCCATCCGCACGATGGTAGCCATGAAAGACAATGAAGAAAACAAGCAATTGCTCAATAAAGTGCTGGACAGCCGAAAGAGCAATTTTTTAAATACCGATTACATTCTTTAAAAAACACTTAAACAAACACCAATGATTGTAGTAGCAGATAGCGGAAGTACCAAGTGCGATTGGCTCCTCCTCGACCGAAAAACCGGAACGCGCACCGAAACCAGCTCTATGGGTTTTAACCCGATGTTTCACGATGAGCTGTTTATCAGTAATGAGATTTATAAAAACGAAACCCTCCGCCAGCTGGGCCCCGAGGTAAAGTATGTATACTTCTACTGCGCAGGCGGCAGCAGCGAAGAACTCCGCAGCCGGGTGCAGCGTGGCCTGCACTTAATTTTTACGCATGCACACATTGAAGTAGACCACGACCTGGATGGTGCCGTGTTTGCTACCTGCGATGGCCAACCCGGCATTGCCTGCATACTGGGCACCGGCAGCAACTCCTGCTACTTTGATGGAAAAAAAATCCACGAAGAAGTGCCTGCTTTGGGCTACATACTGGGTGATGAAGGCAGCGGCTCCTGGTATGGCCGTATTCTATTGCGCGATTTCCTGTACCGGAGAATGCCGGAAGATATTTATCACGAATTTCAGAACCGATTTGACCTCACCAAAAACGACATTTTTAAAAACGTATACATGAAGCCCCACGCGAATGTTTACCTGGCTTCATTTATGCGCTTTGTGTCAGATAATCGCGAACACCAATATATCAAGGACATGGTAGATGAGGGCATGTATGAGTTTATGAATGCGCATGTGTGCTGTTTTAAAATCTACCGCGAGGTGCCGGTGCATTTTGTGGGCAGCATTGCCTTTTATTTTGAACCTATCCTGAGACGCATCGCGCAAAACCTGAATATTAAGGTGGGCAAAATCACCAATAAACCGGTAGAGGGATTGGTGAAACATCATTTGGAAAGATTATCTAAACAAGGATAAGGGGTCATTCACTGCTCAAAATGAAAGAGCCGGCTCGCAGGAGCCGGCTCTTTCATTTTATAAAAGCGTCAGATTAATTGATAACCTGAAACTGTTTTGAAATCAAATACGTTTTGGCCGTAGCGCTGGAAGTAAAGGTCAGCGACATATAGTACATACCGGCAGCCAGGTTGCTCACGGTGTAGGTTTCCACCGTTTTTCCGTTGCTGTAGTTGCTGTTGTGAATGTCGCCAATAATCTGGCCCAATACATCATACACTTTAATATTTACACGACCCTCTTCCGGAAACTGATAACCAAAAAACAGATTATCTACCGCTGGGTTAGGATACACCACAAAGGAGCCAAACTCATCTTTGGTAATATCTATTAAGCCTACCACATTATCGTTAGGCTGCTGAAAACCCTGTGTCAAAATATTTCCGTTGGCCGAGAACGTTTGAACCATGGTCATTTCGCCTACCGTGTAAGACAAACTGCCGTTGGCGTTTTGCGAAAAACCGCCTGTGCTGGAAATAACAGTAGGGCTTAAAGATTGTGCTCCGGCCACATAACCAAATGCAAGAGCGAGTAGTGTGGTGTAAAATTTATTCATCCTGTGTGTGTGTTTAGGTTTTAAATGTATGGCTATTCACTTAACCAGCAAATTTTTCATCGAAAATATTTGCCGCCCGCCTTAGTAAAGCATCCTGGTTTTAATGGTTCCTTTTACGCCTTTTAGCAGGTTAAATGCCTCCCTGGATAGCCGGGTATCCACATCCAGCACCACATAGCCAATGTGGTCGTTGGTTTTTAAATATTGCCCCAGAATGTTGATGTGGTGCTGCGACAGTTTGGAGTTTATTTCGCCCAGTACCCCCGGTATATTGCTGTGTATGTGCAGAATGCGGTGCGTTTTGTTTTGAATGCTCAGGTTCAGTGGCGGCACCGAGTGCGAGCCGATGCTGCTGCCTTTTTCGAGGTAGTTCAGTAGTTTGGAGGTTACATCCAGCCCGATATTTAACTGCGCTTCTTCGGTGGAGCCGCCAATGTGCGGAGTCAAAATCACATTGGGTAGGTTTTGTAATTCAGACGTAAAGCTGGCCCCGTTTTTCTCCGGCTCTTCGGGAAACACATCGATGGCCGCCCCGGCTATCTGCCCGCTCAGCAAGCTGTTTTTAAGCGCTGACAAATCCACCACATCTCCGCGCGAATAATTGATGAGCAGGCTTCCCTTTTTAAAGTAGCGAAGGGTATCCTCATTCACCATGTAGCGGGTAGAGGCCTCGCTGGGCACGTGCAGCGTTACAACATGAGAGCGCTTGAGCAGCTCGCGCAGCGAGCGCACCTGGGTGGCATTGCCGTGCGGTAATTTAGATTCCACATCATAATAAATAACCTCCATGCCCATGGCTTCGGCCAGTACGCTCACCTGTGAGCCAATATTGCCATAACCAATAATGCCCAGTGTTTTGCCCCGTAGTTCATAGCTGCCCTTGGCATCTTTTTGCCAAATGCCTTTATGCGCAGCCGCGTTTTTGTCCGGTATTTTGCGAATGAGCATAATGGACAGGCCTATCACCATTTCGGCCACGCTGCGGGTGTTGGCATACGGAGCATTAAACACCGAAACCCCGTTTTGGATAGCCGAGGCCATGCTTACCTGATTAGTGCCTATGCAATAGCAGCCCACGGCCAATAGTTTGTTGGCTTTGGCAAACACCTTTTCGGTGATGTGTGTTTTGGAGCGGATGCCCAGCAGATGCACATCCTTCACTTTTTGCATCAATTCCTTTTCGTCCAGGGCACCGCTCAGTTTTTCAATGTTGCTGTATCCGGCTTCGCGAAATTCTTCGATGGCGGCCTCGCTGATGTTTTCGAGCAGGAGGATTTTGATTTTGTCTTTGGGGTAAGAGGTGGCAGAAGTCGTGCTCATATTATGGTTCAAGAATCAGTTTGCGAATGGCGATAGTTTGCTGCTGCGATGATACGGCAATAAAGTAAATGCCGGCAGGCAGGTTTTTAACCGATATGGAAAAGTCAGCCTGACCGGGACTTATACCCCGTGCTACCGATTCTCCTGAAGTATTGGTTACAGAAATTTCCAGAGGAGAGAGAGGCATGATGTTAGATAAGTCAAAGTGTAAAAATCCGTTGTTGGGGTTGGGGTAAACACTGAAATTCGATTCGTTTTCAAAACGAATGATACCGGAGGTGTTGCTGCTGAGCGTGTCGCATTGCGCAGGTTTATTAATGTCGTTGCTGAACTCCG
>CAYQRR010000020.1:0-13429 GCA_964419635.1 uncultured Chitinophaga sp.
ATGGAGTGCTGCGCGGCAAGTATATGAGTGCCGAAAAGTTTTTGTCGGTGGTAGATGCCGATTTTGGGTTTTGCGATGTTGTTTTTGGCTGGGATGCCGGTGATATAGCCTACGACAATACTACTTATACCGGCTGGCATACCGGATACCCTGATGCTAAGGCCCGAATAGATATTAGTACGTTCCGCAAAATTCCTTGGGAGAATGATGTGCCGTTTTTTTTAGGTGATTTTGTAAACGAAAAAACAGAGCCCTTGCATGTGTGCCCGCGCCAGCTTTTGAAAACCATACTGGCACAAGCCGATAAAGCAGGCTTTGCTCCTTACTTCAGTCAAGAGTTTGAATGGTTCAACTTTGAAGAAACGCCCCAGTCGCTTCAGCAGAAAAATTATACTCAACTGAGTCCGCTTACACCAGGCATGTTTGGCTATTCCATTCTTCGCAGCACCTACCGAAATGATTTTTTCAATGCGCTGTTTGATGGTATGAAGAAGTTTGATGTTCCGTTGGAAGGGTTGCATACCGAAACGGGTCCCGGAGTATACGAAGCCGCTATCACCTACTCTGCTCCGCTGTTGGCTGCCGACCGGGCGGTATTGTTTAAAACCGCAGCGAAAGAGATTGCCTATAAGCATGGAATTATAGCCACATTTATGGCTAAGATTTCGGAGAATCTGCCCGGTTGTTCGGGGCATGTGCATCAGAGTCTGTGGGATAAAAAATCAACCAAAAATCTCTTTCATGACGAGAAGGATAAAAATAAGATGAGTGCTGTATTTAAAAGCTATTTGGCCGGGCAGTTGCGGTGCCTACCCGAAATTTTGCCGATGGTGGCACCCACTATCAATTCTTACAAGCGATTGGTAGAAGGAGCCTGGGCGCCTACTACGGTTACCTGGAGTGTAGATAACAGAACGGTAGCGCTGCGTGCTTTGCCCGGAGGCAGTAAGTCCTCTCGTTTAGAAACCAGAGTAGTGGGTAGCGATTCTAATCCCTACCTGGCGATGGCCGCTTGTTTGGCAGCAGGACTGTATGGTATCAAAAAGAATTTGAGCTTAAAGCAACCCGCTACTTTGGGCAACGGATACCGGGACGAAAGCAATGGACGCTTTCCTAAAAATCTGCATGATGCTACCCTTGCTATGCGCGATTCAAAGATTGCCAACGAGTTGTTTGGCGACAAATTTGTGCAACATATTACTCAAACGCGTGAATGGGAGTGGAGGCAGTTCTCCAGAGCGGTGACGGATTGGGAATTGAAGCGATACATGGAAATTATTTAAGCACATAAAACATATACGCACCCCATGGATATTAACTACTGGAACAAAGTTGCTGTCAATTATGAGTCCGAAATTTTTGACGTATATGCTACCAATAAGGGAGCGGTGCTGCAGAAATATCTCCAAAAACACACCAATAAAAATCACACAGCCATTGATTTTGGGTGTGGTGTAGGCAAAGCATTCTCCATACTCTCTCCGGGATTTAAACAAGTATTAGCGCTCGACATATCGCAGGTTTGTATTCAAACTTCCACGGCCTTAAAGAAGACAAACAGCTATGCTAATGTGTCTCTTCAGCGAATGGACTTATCCCGAAAAAATCTGCAATTACCAGCTTGTGATTTTGCCGTGTGCGTTAATGTAGTAATGCTTCCTGCCCTGGATAAGAACAAAGCTATCATCGCCAATATTTACAAAACACTGAAGCCAGGTGGCAATGCCGTTTTTGTGCTGCCTTCGCTGGAGTCCGGTATTTTTGCCACGCAGCGTCTTATTGACTGGTATGGTAAGGACGGCACCAAGCCCGATGAAATTCCCAACAGCGATTTTTTACATATTCCTAAATCAAAGTTGGAAATGGTGCAAGGATTGGTAAGAATTGACAGAGAACCAACCAAACATTATTTGCATGTGGAGTTGCTTAGCCTCTTTGCTGAGCTCGGATTTAAAATAACTGCTATCGAAAAGCTGGAATACCCCTGGACCACTGAATTTCAGATCCCGCCTGCCTGGATGCAAGAACCCTACCCCTGGGATTGGATGATTGAGTGTAAAAAGTAAAGGGACCTGAAATGAGTACAATCAGTGTTGCAACATGCTTTAATTCTTATCATCGCGGCTCATTTAAATATCTAACAACCTTACCGTGGCAGAAAAATTTTTCGCAGCCGATTGGCCCAAAGACGGCCCCATTGATTTAAACATACACGATTTACCCCATGCTTCGTCCAGCACCGAGTGGTGGTACATGAATACGCATCTGGAAGCAAAAGGCGGACGAAAGCTATCGCTGTTTGCTTCTTTTTTTGTACATGCTATATCGTTTAACAAGAAAACAAACAAACCGGATTACGCGTATTCTGTCATTTGGGGAATTTCGGATATAGACAATAAGAAATATCATACCGTTTCACTGGTCGATAAAAGGGCTCCTAAACTTGGCTTGGAGCGTTTGAAAAAAGGAGAGTTGGTGAAAGACCCTTACATAAAAAGAGCAGCGATCGAAATGCTGAGCAAAGGGGTGATGCCTTATCCCGATGAATTACTCCGGAAAACCCCCGTCATTTCAAAAAAAACACTTTCGCTTGACTATGATGGTAACACGTTTAAGAAAATGAAAGATGGTTCTTATGTGCTGCACCTTCAACATCAGGAACTGGAACTATCTGCGGATCTGCGCTTTTACCCGCAAAAACCACCTACACGCCATGGCGATAACGGAGTGGTGCGTGGGGTAAGTGCCGAGGATATGTTCTACTATTTTATACCGCGAAATAAAGTAAGCGGCAGCGTAAAAATCAAAAAGGAAAAACTGGCAATTACCAAGGGCAGTGGCTGGTACGACCACGAATTTGGATGCCATGCCAAAAAGGAAGAAGGTAAGAAAGACGACATGAAAAAAGATGTGTCTTGGAACTGGATTGCCATGCAGCTAAGTAACGGAAGCGAACTCACCGCGTATGATTTAATAGATTTGAAAACCGGTGAAGATTGCGGCTCCTTCGTAATATGGATAGATGAAAAAGGGAAGCGCCACTATTCGCAAAAATTTTCCTTAAAACCTATTGGCACAAACTGGACCAGCACACGAACGTTTAACGAGTATCCCACAATGTGGGAATTAGACGCACCGGAGTTTGGGTTGCGGGTAAATGCCGAAGCGGCTTTTCCCAATCAGGAGTTTGCCACCGTCATTTCAAAGCCTGCATTTTGGGAAGGGAGAATGAACATCAGTGGCAAGCAAAAAGGAAAGGCCATCACCGGGCATGCCTACATTGAGCGTCACGGATTTGTGAACAGCAACAATATGAAAGAGTTTTTGAAGGCTGTTTCTAAGGCGACACTGCAATCGGTGCATCACATTTTGCCATTGGCGCTTACTCAGGAGAAGTTTGAAGAGTTGGTTTCAAAGAAAGGGAATAAACATTTTACCCAAGGGCTCGATAAGCAGGCCTACGTAGATAAATTGATAAAACCAATACGCGAGATTACTGACCGGGGTGGCAAAAGTTGGAGAAGCTATGCCACTATTGCTTGCTGCGATGCGGTGGGTGGCGATTCTCAAATAGCGATTGACTGGCTGGCGCTGCCCGAGTTAATGCACGTAGGTTCCTTGATGGTGGATGACGTGCAAGATAAATCGGTAGTGAGGCGTGGAGGACCATCGGCTCATACAGTACACGGTGATGCTATTGCTATCAATAGTGGAACAGCGGCCTATTTCATTGGCCAGTATTGTATTTATAACGTGGATAAATCGTTTGAAGAAAAAGTTGAAATCTACAACTGCTATTTTGAAGCCATGCGCGCTTCGCATAGTGGTCAGGCTATGGATATTTACGGGTTGGATTACATGATGCCGCAGGCCTTGGTGGATGATAAAGTAGCTAAACTATTACCTGTGCGGGTAATTGCTACTCATCGCCTGAAATCTGCCGCACCGGCAAGTTATTTGGCACGCATAGGTGTATTGCTGGGGACCGGCACAAAGGAACAGCAAAATGCTATGGGAGAGTATTTTGAGGCATTGGGTATATCTTTCCAGATTATAGACGATACCTTAAACCTTAAAGGGTTCAAAGATCATCTGAAAACAAAGGCAGAGGACATTACGGCAGGGAAAATTACTTATCCAATTGCCAAAGCGATGTCTATGCTCAATAAGAAAGATCGCGCACGGCTCTGGCAAATTGTGAGCATGAAAACAAATGACATTGATTTGCTCAAAGAGGCTGTAGCACTTTTGGATAAATATAAGGTGATAGAACTGTGCGAACGCGAAGCCAAAAGTATTTTGGAAAAGGCTTGGAAAAAAGTAGACCCGCTGTTGCGCGATAGCATGGTAAAACTGAATCTTCGTGCATTCAGCTGGTTTGTATTAGAACGCACCTATTAGCCCCTTTTATTTGCGGGGCTGCTTGTTGGAGTCGTTGTTCTTTTGTTTGGGAGAAAGTTTTTGAATGATTCTTAGCGGCAGCAATAGAACCGATAGTAGTGTTTGAATTAGTTTCATGTGTTGTGTTTTTTACTAAAGTAGACAATTGTTTGATCTATGACATTTCGCTTCTCATTCAATAATTACTTGAATCATGCCATTTAGCAAACACCGCAGAGGCCACACATTCTTTATGATTATCTTTTTTGTGTGTCTTGGCATAACCACCGAAGTATTCTTTACTGCTTTTTTGGCACTCGCACGCCAAAAGCCATTTTGTGACAAACCCTTGGCTAGCATGACCGGTCATACTTATGTGTGGATGGCTTTTATCTATGGCTTAATTCCCATTCTTGGGGTTTTATTTCATCACAACGTAGCTCATTGGAAGCTTTGGGTGCGGCTGCCATTTTATGTTGTACTACTTTATACGGTAGAATTTGTGTCGGGTTATATTCTGCAGGCCATCACAGGTAGTTGCCCTTGGGAGTATAAAACAGGTTGGCACGTGATGGGTTTTATTCAACTGGAATATTTTCCTGCCTGGCTCTTGTTTGTATGGATGGTAGAGCGACTGTATATTTTCATCAATGACCGGGTGGTGCAATAAAGACCTGGTTTGCATATCATGTCTGCTCAAGTAAGTTTGCACCAGCTTTTTTTCATATCTCCATCATAATATAAATACGCAATCAGATGTCAATCTCTCAATTCAACTTCCCCACTACCATCCGCTTTGGAGCGGATGTGGTAAAAGAACTTCCAGATTATTTAAAGAAGAACAACATCAACCGTCCGCTGGTGGTTACCGACCCAAATGTGGCGCAACTTGGTTTCTTCAAAGCCATTGTAGAAGATTTAAAGGCAAATGGATTTGCTGCAGAAGTTTTCAGCAACATACACAAGAACCCGGTGAAGAGTGATGTCTATGCAGGGACTGATGTCTATGATGCACACAAAGCTGATTGCATAGTAGGTATTGGCGGAGGTGCAGGATTAGATGTAGCACGTGCTATTCTTCTTCGCATTAATCACCGCGAAGATTTGTTTAAGTATGACGATTTGGTTGGTGGTGATGTATATGTCACCAGCGATGTTCCGCACTTTGTAACCGTGCCTACCACCGCAGGTACCGGTAGCGAAGTTGGCCGCAGCGCCATTATTGCCGATGATGTAACCCATCAAAAGAAAATTCTTTTCTCGCCTAAACTGCTGGCTAAAACCGTTTTTGCAGATCCTATGCTCACGATGGAGCTTCCTGCTTTCATTACAGCAGCTACCGGTATGGATGCACTGACCCACAATATGGAGGCCTTCTTAGCTAAGAATTATCACCCCATTTGCGATGGTATTGCATTGGAAGGTATGCGTTTAATTTCCCAGTCCTTGGAAACGGCCACTAAGAATCCTGATGTAGAATCGCGCTCACAAATGTTATTGGGCAGTATGATGGGTGCTATCGCTTTCCAAAAAGGATTAGGTGTTGTTCATTCATTAGCGCATCCTATGAGCAGTTTGCTTGATACACACCACGGATTAGCGAATGCGGTAAACATTCCTTATGGAATGAAATTCAACATAGCAGGTTTTGAAGACCGTTTTCGCAGAATGTCTCGGGCGCTTGATTTGAAAGAGGAGAGTGGCGATGGTGTGGTGAATTATCTTTTTGATTTGAATTCACGTATCGGTATTCCGCATAAACTGCGTGAAGTGGGGGTGAAGGAAGAGCATTTAGATACACTGGCTGATTTAGCATTTGCCGATTTTGCCCATCCGAATAATCCGAAGCAGGTAAGCCGCACTGATTTCAGAGCACTTTATGGAGAGGCATTGTAAATATGATAATTGGCAGATTTGTAAGTGACATACTCGAACCTATACCTGCTTTGTCTCATTACTAACTAATCAATACTGTTTATGAAAATAGGACTCACCTTCACCGAAACCCGCTGGGAGAATTACCCCAAATGGATAAAAGGCAATGACGATGACATTGAGTTGGTTGAATTGCATTGGGAGAAACACGATAAGGATGAAGTGTGGGATTTGGTAGAAGATTGCGATGGGATTGTGCTGACCGGTGGCGTTGATATTCATCCCCGTTTTTATGAAAATGAACGTTTGGAGTTCCCGAATGGTGATGGCAAATACAATGAAGAGCGAGATGAATTTGAAATGCATGTGTTTGAAACAGCTATGAATTTTAAATTACCTGTGTTGGCTATATGCCGTGGCTTGCAGTTGGTAAACGTGGCATTGGGTGGTGATTTAATTCAGGATTTGGAAGAAGCCGGCAAGAAAAACCACAGGCGAATGAATGAGGTGGATGATGAGCACAGCATTTTTATCTCCGACAATTCTTTATTGAAAAAAGTTGTTGGAAGTTCATCTGCAAACATCAACGGTGCTCACCATCAGGCCATAGCAAAATTGAGTGATGAACTAATCGCAACAGCCCTTTCGGAAGATGGAGTAATTGAAGCCGTAGAGTGGAAAGATAAAACCGATGAACCGTGGATGCTGGCTGTGCAATGGCATCCCGAGAGAATGAAACAGAATGAAGTAGGTTCAAAAAACATTAGAGAAGCATTTTTAAAAGAAGTTAAACAGAGTCAAAAATGAAAATTGTAAATCCCGCCAACGAACAAGTAATTGCAAATTTGAAAGAAGATAATTCAGCATCGCTGAAAATGAAATTGGCGCTACTGAAAAAAGGTCAACTGAAATGGAACGCTGTGCCATTAAAAAAGCGCATTGCTATTCTCCAAAAGTTTGCAGCGCTATTGAAAGAAAATATTGAAGAATGTGCGCGTGTGCTGACCAGTGAGGTGGGAAAACCCTTACAACAAAGTAGGAATGAAGTAAACGGTGCGCGTAACCGTGTAGCCTGGTTAACTGCTAATGCCGAAAAATATTTGAGCGATGAAGTAATGGGCGATGACGGCAACACCAAAGAAATAATTACTTACGAACCACTGGGCGTGGTGTGCAACATCAGCGCATGGAATTATCCATATTTGGTGGGAACAAATGTTTTTGTTCCTGCTCTATTAGCAGGTAACTCTGTGTTATACAAGCCCTCGGAATTTTCTACACTTACCGGCTTAGAGATTGAAAAGTTTTTAAAGAAAGCGGGTGTGCCGGACGATGCTTTTCAGGTAGCTGTGGGTGCCCGAGAAGTGGGCGCTGCATTGCTCGATATGAATTTTGATGGTTACTTTTTCACCGGTTCTTATGCTACAGGCAAGTTCATCTATGAAAAGGTAGCACCCAAAATGGTTCCGTGTGGGCTGGAACTTGGCGGTAAAGACCCTCTATATGTTGCAGCAGACGTAAAAGACATTAAGAGTATTGCTGCAGGTACTGCCGATGGTGCGTTTTACAATAACGGGCAAAGCTGCTGCAGCGTGGAACGCATCTACGTTCATGAAAAGGTTTACAACAAATACGTTGAGGAGTTTGTGAAAGAAGTGAAGAGTTATAAATGTGGCGACCCTAACGAAGATGGCGTGTACATTGGCGCACTAACTCGCGAAGCGCAATTACGCGTAGTAGATGCACAAGTGAAAGATGCCGTTAAGAAGGGCGCAAAAGTTTTAACCGGTGGTAAAAAAGTAAATGATAAAGGACATTTCTACGAGCCAACCGTTTTGGTCAATGTAAACCATAAAATGAAAGTGATGCGCGATGAAAGTTTTGGTCCGATAATCGGCATTCAGAAGGTAAAAAGTGATGAAGAAGCTTTGCAATTAATGAATGATACCGAATACGGTTTAACCGCTGCGGTATACACATCATCAAAATCGCGAGCAGAAAAATTGCTGGCTCAAACTAACAGTGGCACCGGTTACTGGAATTGCTGCGACCGTGTGAGTGCTGCATTGCCCTGGAGCGGACGCAAACATTCGGGCTTTGGATCTACACTTTCGCATGTAGGCTTGCGGGCTTTCACTAAGCCAAAGGGGCTGCATTTAAGAGGATAATATTATAGCCACAAAGCCACCGCGGTACGAAGATTTTCTTCGCCCCCGGTGGAGTCATTATAATCTAAAACGGCAAATCATCTGCAGGTTGCTCGTTTTCAAAATCGGCTTTGTTGTATTGCACTAGCTCATCCTCGGTGGTGTTTTGCTGTGGCGCACTTCCTTCTACTGCAATTTTCCATGCTTTTACATCGGTATACCATCGGCTGTTGTACTCGCGACTGCTGATGTCAAAACTTACTTTTAAATCGCTTCCAATCGCCATTTTTTCAATTTGAGAACATTGGTCGTTCCATGCACTAATGCATACTTTTTTAGGAAACTTGTCACTTGTTTCAATTACAAAATCGCATTTCTTCCAAGGGCCGTTTTTGCCTGTTCCGGCTTGTGCCGGTAAAATCTGAATAAGTTTTCCGCTGATATCCATATCGTTATTTTTTGCAATAGTATTTTAATCTGATAACATAAAAACACCCCGCCTCTGTGTGCGGGGTGTTCGCTTTTAGCGCAATTAATTTTTGCTGCCCATCATTAGAATTTCGTTCGCGATTATTTCTGTTACAAATCGCTTGTTTCCGTCTTTGTCGGTATAACTATGGTTGGTCAGCTTTCCCTCAATAGCGACTTCACTCCCCTTTTGCAAATATTTCTCTGCAATACCGGCTAGCTTACCCCACACCACTATGTTGTGCCAATAAGTTTCGGTCACCTTTTCTCCTTTTTCGTTTTTATAGGTTTCGTTGGTGGCCATACTGAATTTTGCCAGTTTTTTGGAATCTGTAATGTTTTTTACTTCGGGCGCATTGCCCAGGTTGCCAATCAGGCGGACACTGTTTTTTAAATTGCTCATGTTGTTTGTTTTTTGCTGCCGTTATTTGACAGCGGTTAAAAAAATTGATGGTGCAAACATGAGGCTGGGTGAACGCAGCAGTCGGATGCTAATTGTTTATAGTCGCTTATTTTTCACTTGTAGTCGTTTGTAAGCGGAAATTGTTTACATTCCATGCATCAATAACAGTTTATGAATGAAACCCGAAAATGTCTTTCGTGTGGTGCGGATGTAAAAGGTCGTGCCGATAAGAAATTCTGTGACGATCAATGTCGGAATACCTACAATAACTCACAAAACAGCGATGCCAATAATTATGTGCGCAACGTCAATAATATATTAAGAAGAAACAGACGTATACTGGAAGAGTTGAATACGGATAGCAGTGGTAAAACAAAAGTGAGTAAAGCCAAACTGTTGCAGAAGGGCTTTTCTTTTGACTATATAACCGGTGTGCTACATACAAAAGCAGGGCGCACTTACTATTTCTGTTACGAGCATGGCTATCTGCCTATAGAAAACGACTGGTATATGCTCGTAATACGAAATGAGGAATAGCATTTTTAATTCATTCCTTTGTGGAGGGTGCTTGGTTAAAACACCAGTACCATTTTTATTACCTGCGCGTTATCAGTTTTAAAACTAACAGTATAAATGCCGTCCTTCCAATGGCTACAGTCAATGTTGGAGATACCGGTATGCATTTCTTTTAAAAGCACTATTCTACCCAACGCATCGGTCATTGTTAGTGTTCCGGGCACCTCTGTTTCTACATTGATTTGATGATTTGCCGGATTGGGGCTGATACTCATCAGCGATAATATTGGTTCATCAATGGTAGTGTAATCGTCTGGATTTACGTTGATGTTATCTATATACAGGGAGTTCAAGCGAAAAGCAGTGGCTTCTATCTTGAACATGAAATTACTTACACAATACGCTGCCGGTATAGTAAAGTTGTATGCTCTCCACTCGGTGCTATCGGCCGGTGTCCACCAGAGGTTATTACTGGTGGAAGAAATGGTCCGCAAATTGGGGCCTTTACGCTTTCCCATACCTAACCATGTGTGACCGCAATCATTGCTGATTAAAACCTCTATCTGATCATCATTATTTAACTCGCGTTGTGCACACGCATACTGTAAACTGAAAGTAGGATTTACCTGCCCGCCTAGCTGTATGGCTGAGGAGGTGAGCGTACTTTTGCCCGAATAGGCATCGGTGGTGTCTGTAGTATGTATCCAGGCTGCACGGGCGCTGTTATATCCTGAGTTCGCATACGAAAAATCAAATGCCAGCGCTGCATTATCTGTTTCTTGGAGCAAAGCAGCATCGCTGAAACTGTTAATGCTATCGAATCGCTGCACGTAAGCGGCCACGGGATTAATATCACTCACATAAATGGTTTGAACTGCGCTGCTGTAAGTGTCTGCTCCTTTGGTAGCAACAAGTGTCACCGGATAGGTGCCTGCCGCATAATAAATATGCGTGGGATTTTGTAGTGTGGACGTTTCACCATCACCAAAACTCCAGAGCCAGCTATCGGGTATGGCGAGGCTTTTATCGGTGAAAGTAACCGTGTCCAGCATACAGGTAATGGCCCGGTCGGATTTAAAATCTACTCGGCATAAAGTGGTTAAATCAATACCAGTGGCCAGGTGATTCGCATCTGTAATCAGATTATTGCGGCTGGCGATAGGTGAATGGAGGGTTGCACGCATGCGCTGCCGCTGACCTTGCGTAAACATGAAATTGCAATAGCTGTAATCCATTGCGTTCTGTACATTATCAAGCGTATTACCACATGACGCAGCACTCAGATTACAATTACTCCAACCGGTGGTGGGTGGTGTATCATTTACATCATCGCCAATAGCACAATTGCCGGGTTGCCCCACCGGCTGATAAAAATACCCGGGCACATTGTTGCCTCCCCAGATGTGAAACAGATTCAGGTAATGTCCGGCTTCATGTGCCATGACCACCGAAGTTTGTTCGCTCGATGTGCCGATGTTTCCAAGGTAACTGTCATCAATAACTATCCCATCCCATTCCGGCTTGGCTGCTGCCTGATCGGGCATGAGGCAATGCCCGGCCAGATTGGCAATGCTCTTTACCACATATACATTTAAATAAGCGGACGGCTCCCAATGAATCAGATCTTTGACGCGGTGGTCCCCAACTTTTGTCAATAATGAGGGGATGCGATTAATACCATCAGAGCAATTACCGTTCGGATCTTTGTGCGCCAGCCTAAACTCAATATCACAATCGGCAGCAATAGTTTTAAAGGCAGAAGGAATACTGCCGGTATCGGGGTGTTGCTTACTGAAATTGCGATTGAGTACTTCGAGTCCGCTCAATATTTGTTCATTACTCACATTTTCGGGGCCATACATGTGCACCACATGAAATACCACAGGAATGATGTATAGCGAATCGATGCTTCCACGCGATGGGTCGTTGGCAATGTATTGCGCTGTAAAGTCTTTCAGATAAGCCCGGTTATGCTCCATAACAGTCTGTAGCTCCGGATGAGAACGATAGAGTTCATCACTGTACTCATCTGTGCCACACATTTGTACGGAAGTTTGGCCTTGTAGGTGAATTGACATAGACAGCCAGCAGAGGAGCACATAGATGTATTTCATTAGTATTTTTTTGTGGAAGTAAAGTTTGAATATAAACCAAAGAGGCAACCCTTATTGTATGATGTGCGTTATCATAATATCTTTAAAAATAAACCATATCCTATGCGTGTTACTTTCTTCCTGTTGCTATGTTTGGTTACCATTGGGAAGCCAATGCTGGCTTTGCCACACTCCGATCATTTGTTGCAACAACTTATGCAGGTAAATGCCGATTGGCAAAACCGGACCGACATTCAAAATATATAAATTCAAAATACTCCCGGTAATTTTAATGGCTGGATAGCTACGCACCTTTCACTGGTGGAGCAAATCCTTCGCCAACGAAATACACAATACCTTTCTGCTTCACAAAAGCAAAGCCGGGCGCAATTACTCGATGCCCTAAGTGCTTATGCCAAATCCGGCATCTTCCCGGTAAATGATTATTTGCCATATCAGAATCCAATTTTCATAGATAGACGAGGAACACATTGTGCTGTAGGTTACTTAATGATGAGTAGCGGGTACGGATCTCTGGCACAGAAGATTGATGCGCATGAAAAATTTGCTTATGTGGCAGAAATTAAAACGCCTGGCGTGACCGATTGGGCGAACGAACACGGTTTTACACTTGATGAGTTAGCCTGGATACAGCCGGGCTATCCTCCTTCTACCCCTTGTTATGATTTAGATGGAGGACTTAACGGAACGGTGAATGTGATAACAGCCGACACTACTTCGCAGGATATATGTAGGCGGTTCTTTTACCCAAAGCACTATGGGCACTACGTGCAACAATGTAGCAGCATGGATAAGTGGGTTTGCCGGTTGGGACTGGGTGCCTGTTGGCAACGGAGTAAACGGCCCTGTGCATGCTTTGCTATTTCACAATAACAAATTGTATGTAGGTGGAGAGTTTACCTTGGCAGGTGGCATTGCTGTAAAAAATATTGCAGTGTATGATATTGCAATGGGCCAATGGCAAGCGCTGGGAAATTTAGACAGCACGGTGCGCGCCTTGACTATCTACAACAACGAGTTGTATGCCGGAGGAACCTTCACCGGCTTTGTTTCTAAGTGGAATGGAACCACTTGGACAGATGTAGCGCAAGGGTTTTTGTATGGCGAAGGGGTGCGGACATTGGAAGTTTGGAATAGTGAATTAGTAATTGGCGGAAATTTTGAGTTAGCCACCGGTGCGCTACGCAGACACGTAGCTACTTACAATGGAACCTACATGGGGATGCTTGGCATGGGAACAGTAACACCGGTAAATGATTTTGAAATACATCATGGTAAACTATATGCAGCATGCGATGTGGTAAGTGGTTCTGATACCTGTGCATTGGCATTATTTGATAATGTGAATGGACAGGGCTGGGAAACTATCATAAGTACACAGGTGTCTATGGTAGATGGATTTTATGGAAATGCTATTTACAAATTGATGTCTGCCGATGGCAAACTGTATTGCTCAGGTGATTTTCAGTGCTCATCCGGACTTACTTGGGGTAGTCATTTAATGGCTTTTGAAAGATTGCTTTCGG
>CAYQRR010000020.1:13439-16788 GCA_964419635.1 uncultured Chitinophaga sp.
TCCTTTAATTACTCCGGACGCACTGGTGAGAGCACTTGCGTTACAGAACAGTGCGTTTTATTTTGGAGGCGATTTTATAACCAATGCCTTTACAGATACACTCAATCATATCGCTTACTTGCAGATGTTACCCTCTACTATTCGAGATTCGAAGAATAATCAGATGGGTTTTGTCGTGTATCCCAATCCTACTTCAGAAAGGCTACTAGTTGTTGCTCCAGGTCAACAATTCATTACCCGTCTTGAGCTGGTAGATGCTTCCGGTAGAATTTTAAGTATTTCAGAGCCTCATGCCTCATCAACTTCGCTCGATGTTTCTGCGCTGGCATCTGGATTATATCTATTGCGTCTTACAGAAAACGTGAACCACTCTGTTGTACGGTTCTTCAAAAATTAGGGTTGATTTTTTAAACGATAGCCTTTTCGATATTCTTAGATCACCCATTTTGAGTTAGAGTATCGTATAACAAAAATCATAATGAAAGCATCTTAGTATCGCTATTATTGTGGCTTAAACACATAACATGCAAGACGGAGTATACTACAGCGAATATTTGCAATTGGATAAAATACTTGGCGCGCAAGCACTCGAAAGCGATAAGGAGGGGCGTACCCATGCACATGATGAAATGCTTTTTATCATCATTCACCAGTCGTACGAACTTTGGTTCAAGCAGATTTTGTTTGAGATTGGCTCCGTCATGGAAATCATGTCCAAGCCAAATATCAGTGATAATTCTCCCGATTTGTTTACCATCAACCATCGCTTGAGTCGCGTTGTGACTATATTGGATGTGCTGGTTCAGAAAGTAGATATTTTGGAAACCATGACCTCGCTCGATTTTCTTGATTTCAGAAACATGCTTCGCCCGGCTTCGGGTTTTCAAAGTATCCAGTTCAAGGTAGCAGAGGCTTTGCTGGGTTTAAAAATGCAAAACCGCCATGGCAAAGAATATTACACCAGCCAATTGAAACCCGAGGACAAGAAAATTATAGAGGATATTGAAAAGAAAAAGCCACTGCTTGATTTGGTTAATGACTGGTTGGAGCGCATGCCATTCTTTGATGAAGAAGAATTCTGCTCCGAAAATTTTGCAGCAGGTGCCTCCCATCCTTTTTGGCAAGCTTATAAGCAGGCTTATGGCAATAGTTTAATAGAAGCAGAGAAAAGTAACCTCACACATTTCGAAGAGATGTTTTTGAGCCCGGAAACAAAACCAGAGTGGAGTCTTTCGCCAAAAGCCAGACGTGCAGCTTTGTTTATTTTAATGTATCGCGATTATCCTTTGTTGCAGTTGCCGTTTCAGTTAATCAATAATCTGCTCGAAATTGACAATACACTTTCAGCCTGGCGCTTCCGCCACATCAACATGGTGCATAGAATGATTGGCGCCCGCACCGGTACCGGAGGCAGCACCGGCAAAGGATATCTGCAAGGTGCACTGAACAGCCATTACATCTTTAAAGAGTTTGCAGAACTTACCACCTTTATGATAGAGCGTAATAAACTGCCTAAACTGTCAGGGGCGCTAAGTGCTCGTCTGGGCTTTGAATCTTAGTGAGGTAGTATGGAAGAAAAAAAATCGAACAGAAATTTCTGGATTGCATTTGCGGTGCTGGTGGCTATTGCAGCCGGTGCCACTTACCGTAATCTAAAAGAATACAATAGCATGGATAAATTGAATGTGGAAGGTAAACGTGTTTTGTTGCCAATCGATAGCATAGCGAAAACCGGAGACAGGCAAACCATTTTTGTGAAGTTATCCTTAGATGGGCAGCAAATGATTGTAAGCAAAAAAGTAAAAAGTCCCCTTCAAGTAGGGGACTCTGTACCGGTTTATTACCTGCCCTCTTCTCCGGAGGTTCATGGCATTGCTATAGATTAAAAGTGCTTTATCTGATTAGGCTGACCGTCCCCTTTCTTTCTTCTTTTTTGCCATCGAGGAATGTTACTCGCACATCATAGGTAAATACCTGCGGCACTTGAATTTGCCCTTTATAGGTGCCATCCCATCCCTCCATTTGATTGTTGGTGACAAACACTAACTCGCCCCAGCGGTTAAAGATTTTGAGGTCTACGGTACGGATATCGGTGCCATACACCAAAAATAAATCATTGTTGCCATCGCCATTCGGGCTGAATGAATTGGGAATAAACACCGGTTCATGCGGTGCCACTTCCACGCGCAGCGTGGCGTATCCATAGCAGGTGGATGTGCCATTGATACTGCTCACTTCCACTACATAGTTGCCGCTTTCATAGGCAGTAACATAAGGATTCGGGCAATCGATGCAACTGAGGCCCAAAGCCGGAGTCCACAGATAATTAGGGCTGGCGGCATTTTGCTGCGTCACCTGCACCTGTTCCCCTTCGCCCAGGCTAATGAACACCGTATCCGGATTCACATCCACCACAATCGGCAGTGGCTCTGCCACCAGCACCGGTATCTGACTGATGCAGCCATTAAAACTAACTGCGGTAATCGTATGCGCTCCGGCACTCAGGTTGTAAAAATTGCCACTGTATTGCAGCGGTCCGCCATCCATCGAGAATTGATAGGGTCCGTTTTGTATAGATGTAGCCAAAATTTCAGCACTGCCATCATTGTAGCTATCGCCATAGCAGGAAGTAGAATCAGCGGTAGCCAGAAAATTATCGGGCGTGGCATCCGGCACCGTCACCAGCACCACATCGGTGCAGCCATTGTCGTCACTCACAATCACCGAATAATCACCGGGAGCCAGGCCCAGTATAACACCATCGGTGGTAAAGATGAAGTTGGCAAAATCTTGTGTAGCCGAGTAACTATACGGAGCCACACCTCCGGTGGCAATAGCCGTGATGGTGCCATCCTTTTGTCCGGGGCATTTCACTGCAGTGACAATCGTGTTGATCAATACATCGGTGGGCTCACTCAGGCTGGCTGCAGCAGAGGCGGTGCATCCGCTGGCATCGGTTACTGTTACCGTGTAGGTGCCCGCCAGAAGCGAAGTGGCGATGCGAGTTGTTTGTGCATCGGTCCATAAATAAGTGTAAGGGGCATTGCCACCGGCCGGGTTGGCATCTATGCTGCCGTTCGGAGCGGCAAAGCAGAGTGCATCTTGGGCAATAGGGTTTAGGGTAATGGGAGATGCTTCGGTAATGGTAAACGATAAACTGGCCGAGCATCCATTGGCATCTGCTGCGGTCACCGAATAGCTACCGGCAGTTAAAGCAGTGGCGGTAGCTCCTGTTTGTGTATTACTCCATAGATAAACATAGTCGGTGACCAGGGCATTCAGGGTTCCGCCATTGGCGGCCACCGTAATGCTGCCATCGCTGCCGCCATTGCAGGATACGTTTTGTTGG
>CAYQRR010000021.1:0-16425 GCA_964419635.1 uncultured Chitinophaga sp.
CCACCACCACAGGCTGCCTGGCTAGGACCTGCGGTACCGTTTTGTCCTCCTCCTGCTCCACTTCCACCGGTAGCACCATCACCATTAGCAGTAATAGTGCCGTTAATAACGACATCCCCCGTGGCCACTATCTCTAAAATGCAACCGGCAGGAACATCTATAATAACACCTGCATTAAGTGTAAAATTCCCATTGATTTGATATTTACCTGCCATAGTCAGGCTTGTAGATATTACTGCATTACCATTATAAACCGGGGGGAAATTTGCGCCTCCAACAATGGAGTTCATATCAAAAACGGTACTGGCCTCGCATGATCCATAAAAAGCTCTGGTTCTGTAATACCTGTATCCTGTGGAGGTAAAAGATATGGTAGTTCCTGTTCCTAACGAACCACTCCAAGTAGAGTTATCGTTTGAGCCTTCCCATTGCACGGACGCGAATGCGCCACCAGAGCGCGTAAGTGTATGAGTTCCGCAGTTATTGCCGGAATAAGATATACTCGGTGCGGTGGGATTGTTTCTTCTATAACGTAAAGTGCTGGAAGTAGCGGTCCAGGTACCATTGCAGCCATCCTGCGTTAATACGGCTACCACCGTGCCGGCATAGGTGTTGTTAAAGCCGGTTAATGGTAATGTGCCGTTGGTAATTACCGTTCCGTTATAAGTGCCTTGATGTAGTGTGTATCGGTTAGCCGGGCCACCTGTAATTTCCATAGTGTAATTCCCACCGTTTTCCCAAGTACCTAAACTGACATAACCGGTATTTGCCACAGCGGTAGTACCTGTAAACACATTACAGGCGGCTGGAGATAGAGCAGTAAAAGCAATTCCGGAGCCATCACATGCCTGAGAAAAAGATGAAGTAGGAATAGTGATTGTAGCACACAGCATGCCGGCTACTATGAGTAGACGATTAAAAAAGTTCAAATTCCTCATAAAATCATTTTTTTGAACAATTAGTAATTCAGGCCAATTCGCTTACGAAATACATTATTTGATTGCGTATATGCGTCTACTGCATTCAGCAAAGTTTCCATATCCTTGCGGTCGTTCCCGGTAGACACCAATCGGGGAAAATCGGGAAACTCTTCGTATAAGTTAATCCCGTAAGATTGATGATAAACACCTGCCATGGTTTCAGGCAAGTAAGCTTTGATACCACATAACCGTTCGCGGGGTAATGTATCGGACCTAAGACTGTCCGGTTGAAATTCAGCACCCGATTGAGCTTTAAGCGTACTACTAATAATAAGAAACAGTACTACTACAAACAGGTAAATGCTTTTCTTTTCCATTTTAAAGATTTTAAGATTGCAGAGCAATTCAGCAGATAGTTTCTTATTTGCCAATGCTTACAAAATCCGTATTGAAATTTTATCCGTTTACACACGATACTAAGCAATAAACACAAGATTTCATATTACTATTCATTGTTTATTATACGTACCCATCTGGTAAAAGGATCAATGCTATGAACCTGAGCAGCTGATTTAATTCAGTTCCGCATGCAATTTTCCTACGGATGCCAACCCATTGAACTGAAACAAAACTTCCTTGTTATACTTGCACACAATTTCTAAACTAAACAACAAACACCATGGCATTAGCAGTAGGAACCAAAGCACCGGACTTCAAACTCTTTAACACCGATAAAAAAGCGGTTTCGCTTTCTGATTTTACCGGAAAAAATCTGGTGATTCATTTCTTTCCGGCTGCCTTTACGGGCGTATGCACCGAACAGCTTTGCAGCAGTCGCGATTCTCTGTCCGATTACAACAATTTGAATGCAGCCGTGGTAGGAGTGTCGGTAGATATGCCATTTTCACTAGGCGTGTTTAAAGAAAAAAACGGCATCAACTTCGACTTGCTATCCGACTTCAACAAAACACTGATTCACGATTACGATATGTATCAGGTTAACTTTGCCTTTGGCATGAAGGGAGTAGCCAAACGCGGGGTAGTTGTTGTAAACAAAGAAGGAAACGTTGCCTACGCAGAAACGACTGCTAATCCGGGAGTGCAAGTGAATTTTGAAGCTTTGAACAAAGTATTAGCCGAGTTAAAGTAATTAACTGACTACGTCTGCCTCTTCCGCTTTACGGTTTTCATTCACCGAAAAGTTGGAAAAGATTACGCCTCCGCCTATCATGTCATCACCTTCGTAAAACACCGCGCTTTGGCCCGGTGCAATTGCCGATACGGTAGTCATGAACTCCACCTTCATTCGGTCGCCTATTTGAGTGAGAATGCTGGATTCTCCATCGTGCTTGTAACGCACTTTAGTAATTGCATTCATAGGAGCTAATAGTTGTTCGTATTTCTGCAGATTCAGTTTACCTACCCACATACCCGTGCGCTCCAGGTCTTTCTCTTCACCCAACACTACCGTGTTGGTTTCCGGATGAATTTCAGTTACAAACACCGGCTTCCCAAAGGCAGTGCCCAAGCCCTTGCGCTGGCCGATGGTATAAAAAGGGTATCCTTTGTGTTTGCCTAACACGTGGCCCTGTGTATCCACAAAGTTACCGCCATCCACATGCTGCTCCAAATCGGGCAAACGCCTTTTCAGAAATCCACGATAATCGTTATCGGGAACAAAACAAATTTCGTAACTCTCATTCTTATTAGCCAGTTCCACATAGCCCATATCGCGCGCCATTTGCTTAATATCCGGCTTATGAAAACGCCCTACCGGAAACATGGTGCGGCTCAGGCAACTCTGACTGACACCCCACAACACATAACTCTGATCTTTATTTTCATCGAGGCCTTTTGAAATAACGTATCGTTTATTCTCCTCACGCACCTGCGCGTAATGACCGGTGGCTATCCATTCGCAGTCCATCATATCGGCTCGCTTGAGAAGTGCTTCCCATTTAATGTGCGTATTACACAGCACACAAGGATTAGGGGTGCGCCCTGCTATGTATTCGTCTACAAAGTTATTGATTACAAAATCGCCAAACTCCTCGCGGATATCGATAATAAAGTGAGAAAAGCCTAAATCTACAGCCACCTGTCGGGCATCATTGATAGAATCGAGCGAGCAGCATCCCGTTTCCTTTTTACTTCCGCCACTAGTAGCATAGTCCCATGTTTTCATGGTAATGCCTACTACTTCATATCCCTGCTCATGCAACATAACAGCCGTTACGGTAGAATCTATTCCACCGCTCATGGCTACCAATACTCTTCCTTTTTTACTCATAAAACGGGGACGAAAATAGAAAACAGCCGCTCAAAGGCTTACCAAAGTGTGTTAAGGTTGCTGTAGCTAAAATTAAAGACCCAATCAGATTACTCCGATTGGGTCCGAGAAATTCCGAAGAAAATCTCCGCTTGGGTTTGGCACCAGTAGCGAGGGGGGAGCTCGAATCCCCGACCTCAGCATTATGAGTGCTGCGCTCTAACCAGCTGAGCTACCTCGCCAAAACGGGCGCAAATATATTCGTTTAGCTCTATCCTAAAAGCGCAGCGCTATTTCTTTAAATGGATTTTTAGCTTCGCGTAATTTTCTTCTGCCCATCAAATCAGTATGTCTCTTATGAAAGACCGATTAGTGCTATTCTTTGCGATTATTTCTTTATCAATATCTGCTCAAACTACCCCGGCACCCGCTACTCCAAAGTTGGTGGTAGGTTTGGTAGTAGACCAAATGCGTTGGGATTTTTTCTATCGATATCCTACCAAATATTCGGAGAATGGCTGGCGAAGAATGCTTCGCGAAGGCTACAAATGTGAGAACACACATATCAATTACTCGCCCTCGTACACCGCTCCGGGCCATGCCGCTATATACACCGGCTCGGTGCCCAATGTAAATGGCATAGCCGGCAATTATTGGTACGATTACGATGCAGGCAAAGTGGTCTACTGCACCGAAGACACCTCGCGCAAAACAGTAGGCGCAGCCAGCAAAGCCGGACTCATGTCGCCTGTGCGTATGCAAAGCACCTCTATTGCCGATGAGATAAAACTGAGCAGCAACTTCGGTTCTAAAACAATTGGAATTGCACTCAAAGACCGCGGAGCCATATTACCGGCCGGCCACAGTGCTAATGCAGCATATTTTTACGATGGAGCAAGCGGCAATTGGATTACCTCTTCGTACTATATGGACACATTGCCAGCCTGGGCCACGGCTTTTAACGAAAAGAAACTCGCGGCTAAATACGTGGCGGGCAATTGGAACACTTTATTACCCTTAGCGCAATATTTCGAAAGCCACGAAGACGATGTGCCTTTCGAAAGCGCGTTCAAAAACGAAACCAAACCCGTGTTTGAACATAAAGTAAGTGAACTAGCTAAGCCTGGCTTAGACATCATAAGAGCCACTCCGTTCGGTAATTCCTTTACGCTTGACTTTGCCAAGGCAGCAATTGAAAACGAAAGACTAGGCTTGGGCAAATACACCGACATGCTCACCGTTAGTTTATCCTCTACCGACTACATCGGCCATCAGTTTGGTCCCAATAGTGTAGAAGCCGAAGACTGTTACCTCCGCCTGGACAAAGACATCGAAAGCTTTTTGAGTTATCTGGACGCAAAAATTGGAAAAGGGAATTACCTTCTGTTTTTAACAGCCGACCATGGCGCAGCACATGCCCCCGGCTTTTTAAAAACCAAAAAGCTGCCGGCAGGTTCTTTGAACTCAGATACGCTGGTAACACGGCTCAACACTCTCCTGCAAGAAAAATTCGGAGCAGGTGAATGGATAATCAACTTCGATAATATGCAACTCTATTTAAACCGAAAGCTGATTGCCGACACCAAAACAGATGCAGAAAAACTGAAGCAAGTAATTATTGATTTCACCGCGCAACAGGAAGGGATAGCGCAGGTATTGGATATGCACAAGCTGGATGCGGCTCTTTTGAACAGCCACATGAAAGAGTTGATCATTAATGGCTATTACCCTGACCGTTCCGGAGACATTTTCGTGCTCACTCAACCGGGTTGGGTAGAGGGTTTTGCTAAAGGCACCACCCACGGCACTATCTACCCATACGACACCCACATTCCATTGCTCTTTATGGGATGGAAAGTAAAAACAGGCTCTGATTACACACCGATTTACATAACCGATATTGCGCCTACGATTGCCGCTTTGGTAAAATGCCAGGAGCCTAACGGTAGCGTAGGAAAAGTAATTACCGGAGTACTTAAATAGTTTCCTAGTAGCGCTTTATCCTCTGTGTCAATTCGGTCATTGTTTCGGTGGAACATTCAAACCGAAGGTGGGCTTGCTCGTAGTAAGGCAGGCGTTCGGCCATAAGCCCGGTGATGCTCTGCTGCAAGCTGGCATCATCCAATCCTTTCAACATAGGTCTTTCCGCTAAATTAGACTGCCGTAAACGACCCAGAATTATGGGGGCCGGGGTATCCAGAAACACTACAAGTCCATGTTCCTTCATCCAGTCGAGGTTATGGTAAAAACAAGCAGTGCCACCGCCTGTTGCCACCACAGCATGCTTCCAATCGGTTTGGAGCAATACGTCTCGTTCCACTTCCCTGAAACGGTCCATACCCGCCTGCGCTATCAGCGAAGCCAAGGATGCTTTGGGCATACCTAACTCGTTTGCCAATGCACGGGCCACTACATCATCCAGATCTACAAAACTGCGTTGCAGCGCTTTAGCTAACTTTCTGCCGTAGGTAGATTTGCCGGCTCCCATAAAACCAATGATAAAAACCGGCTTCATCCGCTTCAGCCTTTAATGACCACGCGAGGATCGAGGAGTGAATACAGAATATCGGTGATAATATTCATCACTACAAAGATGGTGGCTACCAGCAGTACACAACCCATCACCACCGGAAAGTCGAAGTTGAGAATAGAACCGATAGTCAGCAAGCCCAAACCGTTATAGGAAAATACTTTTTCTACAAAATAAGCTCCGGTTAGTACTGCAGCAAACCAACCGGTGAGCGAGGTAAGAATCGGGTTCATGGCATTGCGGAGCGCATGCTTAAACAAAACAGTCCGCTGAGATAAACCCTTCGAACGAGCGGTGCGGATGTAATCCTGACTGAGCACGTCCAACATAGCGCTGCGGGTAAGTTGGGCAATGAGCGATATAGGTCGAATGCCCAAAGCCACCACAGGGAGTATCAGATTTTTCCAAACAATTCTCTCGCCATCCAGATCGTATTCATACAACTGACTCACCACACCAAGGCCGGTATAGCTGCTGAGGTAATATCCAAAGATGGCGGCTAAAATATAACCGGTGACATAGCCCGGCTGCGATGTGCCCAAAGTAGAGAGGGTCACCACCAAATCGTCTATCCAGGTATTATGACGTATGGCAGCCACTATTCCGGCAATGATGCCCGTAAAGGAAGCTAACAACATGGCAAACACCGCCAGCAAAAAAGTAGGAAAAATCCGCTCGCTAATCACCTCGCTCACATTTCTGCGCGTTTGAAAACTTTTACCCAAATATGGAACTTTTACAACCACACTCACCGAGCCCGCTGAAAACAGTTTAGTAAACCGGCTATCGCTCTCGCTGAGGTAACTTGGAGCGTTGGTATCTTGCAACCGGTGAAACGACACGGGCGATAAATCGTTAAAGTATAAACCGAGACGCTCATACCAGGGCAAGTTTAAGCGAAACTCACGTTCAATAGCGGCAATGCTGGCAGTGTCGGCACGTTGGCCCAAAGTCATGCGGGCTGAGTTCACAGGCAAAATATTGAACAACACAAAAATAACCAGCACGACCCCAAACATCACGGTAAGGCCATTCAGCAATCGCTTAAAAATATATTGGAGCAGATTCATCAATTATGGTTTGCTGAAGTATTGTTGATTCAACGATTCAAAATCGGGCAAGCCTCTGTAGTGCCATTTATTAATTACTACTCCGTCTTTCAGCAACACTAAACCCGGATTGGAACGGATAATGGTTTTCAGAGGTGTTTCATCGGCATGGTAAAACGGATAAGCCGTTTGCAGCCGGTGGCGAAACTCATCAATGTGTCCATCATTTACGGTAACCGCAAAAAAGTCGATGCCTGCTTTGTCGCAACCGCTGGCCAGGGCATTAAGTTTAGTAAATGCGGCTTCGTGTGTTTTGTTCAGGTTATACGCCACCACCATTAAAGAATAATGCGGGTTATTCAAAATAGAATCGGCCATTTGCGCGCCTTCATCGTTCTCGATATAGAGATTGGTAATCTTGGCGGGGATGCCCGGGTCCAGCACTTTATCTTTGCGGTCTTTGTAGTCCCACTCGCTGTAGTTCAACGTAGACAAGTCGCTCACCGTAAATTCCTTTTCGGCTCCCGTTGCCTTGTTCTTGTAGATAAACAACATTTCCACTTTAGGTTCTTGCTTCACCTTGCGCAACTCGCGCACATCGTTACCTATTTTGTAAGGGCGAAAATCAATAATGGGTTCGCTCCAATAAACACAATACAAACACAAGCCCAGCGACACCACCCCGGCCACAGCCACTACAGCAGACCGTTTACCATCCAGCAACGGACGAATGTGTTTGGTATTCAGCAGCAGCAGCAAAATCATGGCATCCAGAATCACATCTTTCCAGAATGTTTCCCAAGGCTTCAACTTAATAAAATCGCCAAAGCAACCGCAATCGGTCACCTTCATTTTACCTTCGTCAAATGGATGCGTAGCCGCATGCGACATAAAAAAGGCAACCAGCACCAGGAGTAAACCAAAGGACAGCATAGTCCATTTTCCTTTTTTGGAATCGGAAGGCTGAAAGCCAATAAATACCCAAATAAACATCACTGCTGCACTCATCAACATAAATGCATTGGTGAGCGCATAGCCCGATAAATAAGTGTAACCGGTAAGGAACGTAAAAAACACCGTGAGCGCCCAGATGATGGCTACGGTAAATTTAGGTTTCCAGCCAATGAGCAACATCAAACCGAAGAACAGTTCAGCCGCTATCATAAAAATAGCCATAGGCGTAGAAAAGCTACCCACCCAATCCCAAAAGTTGCCGTAAAGCGCCAGATAGCGGGCATTCTCAAAAAACTTTTCAGCAGCAAAAGCCGTAAAGTAATCGTGCATTTTGTATGAAGTGCCCAGCGGATCCACGGCTTTCACAAAGCCCGAGAAGATGAATAAAGTCCCTACAAAATTTTGCAGGTAACAAATGAGCAAGCTCGATGGACGAGCCAGAAAATAACGCAAGATAGTGAGCAGTAAAGCTGCGGCACCTACGTATCCAAAAATGTGATAGACTGTCATGACGTTGGGTTATTTAGAAGAGGATTCAGATAGTTTAATTAAAGCAAAAATGGAGTAGTTCACAATATCGCGATAGCCGGCATCAATGCCCTCGCTGATAATGGTTTTGCCGGCATTATCTTCAATCTGTTTAATGCGCAGCAGTTTCATTAGTATTAAATCGGTAAATGAACTGATACGCATATCGCGCCAGGCCTCGCCATAATCGTGGTTTTTGGCCATCATCAGCGATTTGATTTCGCCCACGTGTTTTTCGTATAAGCCTACGGCCTCTGCTTCCGGCAAATCGGTGCGTGGGTCTCCTTGCAGTTCCATTTGTATCAATCCCATGATGGCATAATTTATAATGCCCACAAACTCCTCTTCCACCCCTTCGTCCACCATTTGGGTTTGCTTTTCTTCCAGCGTTTGAATCCGCTGTGCCTTGATAAAAATCTGGTCGGTAAGCGACTTGGGCCTGAGCACCCGCCAAGAAGTGCCATAATCATGGGTTTTCTTCTCAAATATGTTTCTGCAGACCTGAATCTGCTCGTCAAATTGACTCGCTGTGTTTGCCATTGGGCCAAAAATATATTTTCGACTCAGATATGACCGGTATGTTTTCAACCCTTAACAAGCTCCCATAAAAAAAATGCAGCTCACCTGTAGAAACAAAATATTGCCTCTGCACCGGCCGGTGGTAATGGGTATACTGAACCTGACGCCCGATTCTTTTTACGATGGCGGAAAGTTAAAAGACGACCGTAGCCTCCTGCTACAGGCCGAGAAGATGCTGCGCGAAGGTGCCGCTCTCCTCGATGTGGGCGGCATGAGCTCGCGCCCGGGGGCACATCTGCTTTCGCCCACCGAGGAACTACTACGCGTGCAACCCGCGGTGCAATTGCTGCTACAACACTTTCCCGATTGCATTCTTTCCATAGACACTTTGCAGGCCTCTGTAGCCGAAGCCTGCCTGCAAACAGGCGCACACTTGATAAACGACATTAGCGCAGGAACCTACGACCCGCGCATGCTGGAAGTAGTGGCCTCGGGCGGGGCCGCCTACTGCCTCATGCACATGCAGGGTCTACCTCACAGCATGCAAGAGCAACCTACCTACACCGATGTGGTGCGGGAAGTAGCGGCCTTTTTTACCCAGCGAGTAGCGGCCTGTACACAAGCCGGCATCCAGCATCTTGTGCTGGACCCCGGCTTTGGATTTGGAAAAACCCAAGCGCACAATTATTCACTGCTCCGCCACCTGCAGCAACTAGCCCCGCCCCATTTGCCGCTCCTGTGCGGGGTATCGCGAAAAAGCATGGTGTATAAAGTTTTACAATCCGGACCGCAGGAGGCCCTCAACGGCACCACCGTGCTGCATACCTTGGCACTGCTGCAGGGCGCTCATATTTTGCGCGCGCATGATGTGCGCGAAGCACAGGAGGCCATTTTACTTACCGAGGTATATCGGCAGGTTGAAAGTTGATATTTCACGCACCAACATTGTCTCAAAAAATAATTATCCACGATTCACTATCAACGGCTTTACCTGCTGCACTGATAGATTTTGCAAACGCACATAATACACCCCTGCCGGGTAGTTTTCATTTTCTAAATCTGCCTGATAGCTGCCAGCAACCATTTCCCTGTCAAGCAGTGTTTTTAACACATGTCCCTCACAATCGAACATCTGCAGTAACGTATGTCCTCCCATAGTAGTAAAGTTTACACGCGCAGTAGTCACCATCGGGTTGGGATAAATGCGCAGTAAATCGAGGCCGGCAGATTGATTAATTTGATGAAGAGCCGCAGCTGAACAATCGGTGCCATTCACTAAAGGGAGGGTTTGGAAATTTTGCAACAATATAGTGTTCAAGTCGGCATTGGGCACACAGAACCAATCTTGCAGTAAGGATGCGTATACCGACCGGAAATCGTATTGCATCGCAATATTGTCGCTTACAAGTGCCGCTGCGGGTATCACCGGATTGATGCCCAACATGCCCGGCATTACCTGATTACCAAAAATAAGCATAGGGGCTGCTGCTCCGTGGTCGGTGCCCAGGCTGTTGTTACTGATAATCCTTCGACCAAACTCTGAGAAGGTCATACCAATTACCCGATTGGCTATGTTGAGATACGTCAAGTCATCCATAAAGGCTTTGACAGCATCCGACAGTTCCTGTAGCAAAGAGGCATGGGTGCCCGTGGCGGTGTTGCCTGCCACCACCTGGTTGGAGTGATTATCAAAGCCTCCCATGCTCACCATATAGATTCGGGTTTTTAAACCACCGGCTATTAACTGTGCTACAATTTTAAGCTGCGCGGCCAACGAATTATTAGCCGGATACGGATTTTGCTGCGTTACGCTATTCGCTGCTGCGGTAATCACCCCGGCATATTGATCGGTTTGCTGTGCCACCTGGCGGATATACGCAAGCTCAAAGCCGGCAGGGGTAGCCGGTGCCGGAGATTGAATGCCATTCACCAGATTATAAAAATTAGTAGGGTCGCTGATAGACATGCCCATGCCCGATGCCGGACCCTGAAACACTGTGCTCATTACCGAGCCTATCTGAATGGCCAATGGATCGGGCATTTGTGTGTTGGGATAGCCGGTAGGAAAATTGGGATACTCATAATTCAGATATCGACCGGCCCAGCCACTGGTGAGCGATTGGTTGGCATCGGAAGCGGTCATCCAGATATCGGTGGCGCGAAAGTGCGAATAGTTGGGGTTGGGATAGCTAACGCCCTGCACGATGCGCACCTTGCCATCGTTGAAGAGTGACTGCAGGCCTGTCATGGCGGGGTGAAAACCCGTGCCGCTCAGCCCGCTTAGGCTTAGTACCTGATTTTGCGGAATCAGGATATTGCTTCGGGCATTCGATAGCTCCGAATATTGGTCAATAGGTATCACAGTATTAAGTCCGTCATTGCCACCGTTGAGCTGTATCAGCACAAGCACGTGGTCCGTATCTGCCGAAGATTGCGCCAGCGCCTCCAGCAAGGGTGAAGCTCCAAAGGCCCGCACTGAAAAACCACTGAGGAAAGCAGGCAACAATACTCCGGCACCGGCTTCGCGTATAAACTGTTTTCTTTTCATGCTATCGTTTTTGAAACTACCCCAAAGGAGGCGGGTAGCCTACCTTCCTGCAGCCTTGTTTTATTATGATAAATGGTATTCGGCCAGATTAGTGATATACTGAAACATTTGCCGAAGGCGCGATTGCACAATACCATACGCCACCTGGTCGGTTTGGTTGAGATACCAATCGTTCCAGGCGGTGGTCCAGTAACTATCCGATGCCTGACCCGATAGCAATATTGTCTTTAGATAATTAAACAGAGCAACATCGGTATCAATCGAATAAAAGAGAGCGAGCGTTTCGTTAATAACGGAATTTGGGTCGGCAGGCGAGTCGAGGCTGGCCACAAAGGCCACCGGATCCAGCATTACTTTGGTGCCCTGATAGGTAACCCCGGTATTAATCAAATAGTCTGTAAACTCGGTACGCTTGGGCAGGGTGTCGCTGTTAATCCACAGTTCGTGATAACCGGGTGCCTGATAGTATGCCGGCCAACCGGCCACACTGGGCGGGTCGCCTATATCCATGCCAACATCCGCCAGTTGCTGCTGTAGCGCACGCCAGAAGTAGTATTGCTTCACCACATCGCTGCTATCGGGGAACACGGCATTAAACTCGCGACAGGCACCCACAAAAAAATCGGCAGGCGTTTTAATGATACAGCCACGGTTCAATTCATCATAAAAATGTTCGCTTTTAAAAAGCGCTTCCAATACTGGTTTTATTTCGTAGCCCGAAGTGCGAAAAATATCGGCCAGAGGCTGTATCACATTTGCCTCGGTGCCCGCATCTATGGTGTAATACACAAAGAAGCGATACAACTTGCGGCACACGTGTTCTGCCACTTGCGGCCGGGCAAAAATCATGGTCAGCAAATCATCCAGTTCAATGGCACCGTTGGCCCCGGGTTGACCGGTGATAACCGTATTGCCATAAAAGGGAGAGAACAGTTTGTTGGTGGTGTCGTGCTTGGAAGAATCAAAAAAGGAAGAAATCGTATTTGAATCTATTCTATAGCCCGTCAGCACCTTGGCAGCTGCCTGTACATCATCCTCGGTGAATAGCTGTGGGTCTTTGCCCACCGTAAATAGTTCCTGCAGCTCACGCCCGTAGTTTTCATCGGGGGCATTCTTAGTGTTCAGATAGCCGTTTAGGTAGCGCAACATACCAGGGTCTATCGTCACCTCTTTAGTGAGAGTTTTAAAATTGCCAAGCGCATATTGGCGCAGCAGGGCATTGGTTTTATAGGTAAAGCGGGGGTCGGGCACAGACGCTGCCTCGGTGGCAAAATGATTGTGCCAAAAGAGCGTCATCTTTTCTTCTATGCTGCGGGTCTGGTTTAGCATCAGGCCGGTCCACCAGACTTTGAACGAAGCCCTGCGTTTGCCGTTCACATTCGGGTCGGCAGGGGCTGTGGCCCAGGGTTGGCCGAGCGGCACGTTGGGGTCGGTGTAATTGGCATCGTTATAAGTATTGAGCGGTGGCAAAGGCGTGGGAGCCGAGGTGAGCAGTTCATCTACCGCATCGCTCATACTCATGGATGCAAAATGACTGATGTCGGCCTTGGCGGCACCAAACATGGTGCGCTTTAGCAGATGGACTGCTTGGGTGGTAGTCCAGGGGCCGCCATAAACACCCAGGCCGGTGGAGCGGGCGGCATTTTTGAGTGTGGGTAAACTTCGGTGTTGCTGAAAGGCGGTGGAGTAAGCCTGAGCCATAGAGGTGCGTTTTGTGGTCCTAAGATGAACGGAAGTTCACAAAGTTTAACGGCTTAGCAAAAAAACAATGCAGGGAATACTGTATTTCACATAAAAAAAACGGCCAAATTTTGATAAGTGGGGAGAACCAACAGATAATTAAAGACATTTTGACTCCACAGATGCCTACAGGTTTTCCTACAAAGCATTTTGACGGTACAGATACCCTACCTGTTTTCCTACAAGGCATTTTGACGGTACAGATGCATTACAGGTCTTCCTACAAGGCATTTTAACGGTACAGATGCCCTACAGGTTTTCCTACAAGGCATTTTGACGGTACAGATGCCCTATAGGTTTTCCTACAAAGCATTTTGACGGTACAGATACCCTACATGTTTTCCTACAAGGCATTTTAACGGTACAGATGCCTTACAGGTTTTCCTACAAGGTAATTGGACAACTCAAAGTTCGGTTGACAAATGGATATAAATAAAGCGGCCCTGCATTGCAGGGCCGCTTTAGCTTAGAATTTTGTCTGTTTATTTTTTCTTACCGTATGTAAATCCCGGGCCGGTTTTTACTTCTTTCACCACTTCTCCGTAGCTTTCAAACTCAGGAGCGTCATCGGCTTTGTCAGGTATAATTTTGAACTCTACCCGTCTGTTGCGAGCTCTTCCTTCCGGATCGTCTTCGCCACCCGGCAGTTCGTTGGCCATAGCCGGAATTTTTTCGCCAAAGGTTTTAACCACGATACGGTTTTCGGCAATAGCTTTCTTTTTCACCAGGAAGTTTTTCACTTCAGTAGCTCTGCGGATAGACAACTTGTCGTTGTATTCATCCGTGCCTTTGCTATCGGTGTGGCCTTGTACCTCTACCGAGTAAGCCGGATTGGCATTAAGCACCGCCACTACGCTATCAATCTGTGTTTTATAGAAATCAATCACGTTGCTCTTGTCAAAGGCAAAGTATACGTTCGGTATTCTGATTTTCTTTTTCACGATAGGGTCCAGATAGAAAATCTGGTCAATGGTATCGCGCTCTTCTTCTTCAGCTATAGTCAGATTATCAATAGAAGGCCAGTATCCTTCTTTGTTGCCATTAAACTTGTAAGAAGTGCTTCTCTTTACCGGAAACACAAAGGCCTCAGCTGTGGTGATGGCATTTTGAACAAATTCAAAGTTGTTGCCGGCCACTTTATACATAGAGGCATCCACACCGGTGATAGGGGTATTGGTAGCATCCCCTCTTTTTACATATACACCTCTTACAAACACATCGCGCTGCACAATCACGGACCAGATGTCATCGCAGCAGGTTTGTCCGCGCGGAGAGGTAGTGCCCACCCGGTTAGATACAATATATCCTTTAGCCGCTCTTTCATCCAGGGCCAGGTATAAATCATCGGCAGCGGAGTTGATAGGAGTACCTGCGTTCACCACAGCGCCCCATGCACCCGGTGTGCCAGATGCTTTAAACACATCCAAACCACCCAGAGAAGGACGACCGTTAGAAGAATAGTAAAGCACTTTATTTTTAAGGTCGTAGTGCGGGGTTATATCGTCACCGGCTGTATTCACTTCAGGGCCGGCATTCTGTGGAGCACCAAAGGTTCCATCGTTATTCATTTTAGCATAGAAAATGTCCATGCCGCCTTTGCCGCTTCTGTCGGAAGAGAAGTAAACAATCGGATTGCTTTCGCCATCTACTCCCCAAGCCGGGTGAGTGGTAGTAGTGCCTTCCGGTCCGTTCAGAGCACTTACTGCTTCGCCATCGGTCCAGGATGCACCTTCTTTCTTAGAGCGGTAGATTTTGCAACGAAGTTCGTTACCAATCTGGTAGTCTACACCGCACTTGGTGAACAACAAAGTGTTTCCGTCTCCGCTAATGATAGCATTTCCGGTGTTGGTCTTTGAATCGTTTGGCGGAATCGGCAACATAATCCGATTAGAGAAAGTATTGCCGGATTTGGTAGCGGAGTAAATAGCAGTGTAGTGGTCGTCTTTAGATACCGTCAGGTTCACCGCAGTATCTGTTTTTTGAGAAGCGAAAAGAATTTCGTTTTTGCCCCATGGTTTTGGAGATAAATCCTGCAAGGTAGAGTTTACACCACCGGCAATCTTCTCTACTTTAATTTTGGTTGGATTAGCCAATATTACTTTGGCACTGTCGCAGCCTTCAGCCTCCACTCGTGCGAGTGCTTTGTAGCTAACGTCTTTTTTGCCCAAAGTAGCTTTCTGGTAATTGCTGAATGATGTTTTTGCATCATCATATTTACCGTTCATTTTCTGCATCTGACCCAGGAAAAACACGTCCGAAGGGTATTTCTCTGCATCTTTATCAACCGAAGCTTTGTAATATTTCTCTGCTGCTTCGTAGTCGCGCAAAAAGCGGTTAGCTTCTCCTAACAGGTGAGCAATTTCCTGCTTGTCTGACTTATCTTTATACGCATCTTCCAGGTACTGTGCAGCATTGTAATAACTACCCTCTTCAAACTTTTTGCGGGCAATTTTCAGCTTCTTTTTCCATTTAAACTTTGGATATTTTTCTACGTTCTTCAGTTTGGAACCGTCTTGGGCGTTGGCCATGAGCATCAGGGGAACCAAAACCACTGCAAGGAAATACTTCATAGTATATGTTTAGTTTATTGGGGTTTAAAATTATAAGATATGCTACTGATAATTCTAGTAACGTGGGTTAAACAAGTAGACATCTTCTTTCGGAACAAACAGATTGCCGATATAGCTCAAAGTAACCTCAAAGCCTTGTGGGAATGCACCGCCAATAGCTTTCTGGTCTTTACGCTGCTGTAGCAAGTGAGCGTCATATGCGAAACCGGCACGGAAGCCTTTCCACTCAAATCCAATCTTAGGGATAATGGTATAGTTGGCTTTGTTGAGACGGTTCCACAAACCTAAATAAAGGGTAGCGCGCTTGGCCGGATCTTTAATTACGTGGATACCTGCAGTAAGTCCGAAGTTAGTTTCAGTTGTTTTGGCCTGAGACTGGAACAAGAAGCCCGGGATGATGACAGCTTTATCTTTAATATCAAACTCCCATCCACCGTGCAATGTGTGACGGAAAGGCAAACGATAAGCTACGCTGTTTGCCAGAAAATCCTGCTTGTAGCGAGTGGCATTGTTGAACGAGTAGCCAACATAAAAACGCATACCCTGAATAAATTCATATTTGGTAAACAAACCTGCGTTGAATACCCCCTTGATGCGGTTGCCACTAATAAATGTTTCACCGTTATAATTAGGGTCGTAAGTCAAATCAGGATTAAAGCCTTCGCCAAACTGGAAGTTAGAGAAATCCATTTTGGTCATGGCGATGCCCCCCTGAAAGCCTAAGCCCAACTGGAACTGTGATTTTTTGCCGAAGCTCATGTTGTAATCCACAGAAGCTAAAATCTGGTTGTGGTTAAA
>CAYQRR010000022.1:0-5986 GCA_964419635.1 uncultured Chitinophaga sp.
GGGGTAAGGTTTGATGCTCTGTAAAGAAAAAAAATGGCGGTGAATAGATACTGAACCTGACCATAGTTAATGAATAAAATAAAGAGGCGGCCTGCGGGCCGCCTCTTTATTTTATTCATCCATTACACTTCGCTTTTTTCGCTCAGCTCCAGCCAGCGCAGTTCTTTTTCTTCCAGCTGTTTAGATACTTCGCCAAAGCGCTCTATCAGTTTGTTCATTTCTGCATACGGCAGGTTGCCGCTGATGAGTTTTTCGTTGAGTTCGGCTTTTTCTTTTTCCAGCTGAGGCAGTTCCTGGCCCAGTTTTTCGAGCTCTATCTTTTCTTTGAACGTAAGTTTGCGCTTGTTGGCAGCCGGTTCGTTTGTAGCCGCTACCGGTTCCGGCTTGGCCATTTCTTTGGATGCTTCTTTGGGTTTTTGGGCTTCGGCTTTATCCGCTGCTGCCTGCCGCTGCTGCCGGATGGCCGCTCTTCGCCATTCGGTATAATTGCCCGGAAAATCGGTAATGACGCCATCGCCTTCGAATACAAACAGGTGGTCTACCAGCTTATCCATAAAGTAGCGGTCGTGGCTTACAATAATCACACAGCCTTGGTACTGCTGCAAAAAATCTTCGAGCACCGCCAGGGTGACCAGGTCAAGGTCGTTGGTGGGTTCATCCAGAATCAGAAAGTTGGGATTGCTGAAAAGAATGGAAAGCAGTTGCAGCCTTTTCTTTTCGCCTCCGCTCAGTTTGCTGATAAAGGTGTGCTGCTGATCGCCACTGAACTGGAAGAGTTGCAAAAACTGAGACGCAGATACTTTGGTGCCATCGGCCAGCGGAAAGTTTTCGGCAATGTCGCGCACAAACTCTATCACGCGCTTATCGTCTTTCAGCTTGAGCCCCTGCTGATGGAAGTAACCAAACACCACGGTTTCGCCCGGATTTATTTTTCCGGAATCGGCTTTTTCGTGACCCAGTATTACGTTCAAAAAAGTAGACTTACCCACACCGTTTTTGCCAATAATGCCTATACGCTCGCCCCGCTTAAAGGTGTAGTCAAAGCCCTGCATTATTTTCTTTTCGCCAAAGCTTTTGTACACCTTTTTCAGCTCCAGAATTTTGCCTCCGAGCCGCGTCATTTTTACGTTCAGCTCCAGTTTATCATCGGCTTTGCGGGCGGTGGCTTTTTCTTCCACGTCATAAAAAGCATCCTGCCGGCTTTTGCTTTTAACGGTGCGCGCCTTGGGCTGCTTGCGCATCCAGGCCAGTTCTTTGCGGTACAGATTCCTGGCTTTGTCGAGCGAGGCACTTTCGCTCTCTTCGCGCTCGGCTTTTTTCATGAGGTAATTCTCAAAATTGCCATTGTGCACATACAGGCGCTGGTCTTCCAGCTCCAGAATCTGATTGCATACGGCATCCAAAAAAAAGCGGTCGTGGCTCACCAGCAGCAGCGTGGTTTTTTCGCTGCTTAAAAAATCGGCCAGCCACTCTATCATCTCAAAATCGAGGTGGTTGGTGGGCTCGTCCAGTATCAAAAAATTGTTGCGCTCGCCAAAACTGATATCAATGAGCACCTTGGCCAGGGCCAGTCGCTTGCGCTGTCCGCCACTCATTGATTTTACCATTTGGTCAAAATCGGTGATGTTCAGCGAGCCCAATATCTCCTTTACCTGACTTTCAAAATTCCAGGCGCTCAGCTCGTCCATGCGCATCATCAGGTCGGGCAGCAGCGCCTCGCGGTGATGATGAATCGCGTCTTCATACTCGCGCACGGCATTCACAATCGGGTTGTTGTGATTGAGAATGTTTTGAAGCGCATTTTGATTTTCGTTTAACTGCGGATTTTGGTCCAGGAAAGAAACATTCACTTCTTTATTAATCCAGACCTTGCCACTATCGGCTGTATCTTTGCCGGCCAGCACCCGCAGCAGCGATGTTTTACCGGCTCCGTTTTTGGCCACCAGGGCTATCTTATCGCCTTGCTGCACGTTGAAGGTGATGTCGGTAAAAAGTGGCTTTTCTACAAAACTTTTGGTCAGATTTTCTACGGAAGCGTAATGCATGGGGGCGCAAATAAAACAGAAACAGAGTATAGCGCACAAAGTATTTGCCGGGCGAAAAACAACTGATTGCTATCTGGTTTTTATCCAGTCTATGTTTTTCAGATAGATAATGCCACCCTGTTCGTTTTGAGTAGCTTGCCATAGATCCGCTTCAAAATTTTGTTTGGCCTGTGCGCGTGCTTTAGAGTCGGTTAGCTTTATGGCTTTGCTTAAAAATTCAAGCGTGTGTTTTTCAACCAGGTAAAAAGTGTCGTTGGTCTGCTGAAAGTATTTGTAGTTGCGAAGGGTAGTTGCGAGCCATTCAAAATTTTTCATTTCGTAATGTGCTATCAGTTGGTAGAGCATAGCCACGCGATAAATTACCGGGCGGTTTTCTTTCGCAATTTTTGATTGACTGAATAGCAGCAGATAATCTAAAGCGCGGTTGTATTCCTGTTCTTTTAAACACAACCCTGCTATGCTGATGTGTAGCTTTATCAGTTCGGCTTCATTCAATTCATTTTGATGCAAAGGCAGTTCATCTTCTATCCACTTCAAAAGTTTTTTGCCTTCTGTATTTCTCGTATGCGTGATGTAGTTATTGAGCTTTAAGCGAAGCAGGCAAACAAATTTGTTCGTTATGGCCCATTTGCTAATGGGCTTATATTGTTCCATTTGCTGAATATAGGTGCCGGTATTTTTATTGGCGCTCCGCGCGGCCAAAGCAGCATTAAACAAGGCGTTGATATAGCCCACCTCATTCGTAACCGAAGTATGAGCTCTGAGCCTTTGTGCATTTACAAGCACTAAGTTGTTTTCTAAAGCTTTAGTGTAATTGCGCTCCACGGTATAGAGCAAACTTTTGGTGGTAGCAGCACTTGCTGCTGCTTTATTGCTGCTGTATTTTTTCTTCGAAGCTAAAAGAGGATGGTTGGCAAAGGCCAGTAAATCTTTAGCGCCCTTTTTTCCGCGCTGCAAGTAGGCATGGTGCGCCTCATAAAACAACGCTTTTAATTGTTTATCCTCATTAACTTTTTCATCAGCTTTTTGTGCTAACTGCAAATACTCCTGCCCGCGCTGCAAAGTAGCCAACAGTCTGGCTAGAGTCCAGAGAAGAAACTGTTCCAATTCAAATTCTTCGGCTTGTTGTGCTTCGGCAAGGGCAGCGAGGAGCATATCTTCGGCTTGTTCGCTTAGCTTGCGGCTGAGCAAGGTTTCGGCATATTCAATTTGCTGCAAAATACGCAGGCGGGCATACTTTGGTTGAAGTTGTTCGTGCAGTATGGCCAGCAGAGCGCCATACAAATAAGCTTTGGTGTTACTGAAATTTATCGTCAGGTTTTCTCCGGCAAAGTGTTTTCTGGCATCCGCATCGTTTTTTACTTCGCCTTTGGCAATAGCATCAAACAGACGCACAAAGTTGGTGTCGGCTTTGGCGGCATACTTTTCTTTAAAAAGTTTTTTCTCTGTGGCTGTAAGCGTATTGATTAAAACGTAGAGGTCATCTTTTTTCATGTTTGTAATATGCTCACTCGTTCCATTTTTTCAAAATTTTCGTTTTGACCGCCCTTTGCATATCCCCATGTTTGCATCAATTAAAACACAGAAAAAATGAACACCAAATTAACTCTACTCGCAGCCCTGCTGCTTGGCAGTTTATTCGTAACCGCCCAAATTACTTACAACACTCATGGCGATGGCAGCTTGCGTTTACTTAGCAACCGCTACAAAGTTTGGAGCACTCAAACCTTTCAGTGGGACGATAGTGATTCTTCTACCTACAACTACAATGCACAAGGATGGGAAAGTGAGATACACAACTTCAACTCACCGGCAAGCGGATGGAACAGTTTTTCGCTAATTACCAAAACTTATACCGCATCGGGCAAGCCACTTGTGTTGATCGACTCCGTTTTCGCATCGCCTCCCGGTTGCTACCGTGCTGAGCACGATTACAACACCAATGACCAAGAAACGTTACTTACCACATATGAACTGTCAGGAGGAAACTGGATTTTTGACGGAAGAAACCAAACAAACTATACTGCTTTTGACAGTGTAAATGTGGAGCTAACGCAATACCACTCTAACAATACCTGGGAAAACTCCTCTCGCACGATACATACCTACAACGCACAAAACCGCGACACCATGCGAACCAGCGAGGCATGGAAAAACAATCAATGGCGCGGAAATTCGCGAGTAATCACTCCGTTGAACAGTAATGGACAAATGGCAAGTGCCACCAATCAGAAATACGATACAGTTTCGGCTACTTACAAAAATTACAGTCAAAACCTGTATACCTACACAGCCGGTAATCGTTTAGCAACAGCAACTTATCAGCTATGGAATAACTCTATAAGCAGTTGGGTAAACATTACAAAGTCCACTTACACTTATGATGCTAATGGAAACTTAGAGAATGGCTTAGGTGAAAGCTGGAACCTGCAAACGCTGGAGTGGGATTTATCTACTTTAAACACCTATACCTACGATGCGGGAAATAAGCTGACTAACCTCTTATACCAAACGCGCGATGGTTCGTTATGGAAAAATTATTCAGAGGTAATTTATACTTACAATGCTCAAGGATACATTACAAACTACCGCCAGCAAGGTTGGGATGAAAATACTCTGGCATGGCGCAATTATTCAGATTGGGCTTATTACTACGAACCCAACCCATTGTTCAACAGCATAACTGAAACAGAAAGAACCAAACTCTTTGTATTCCCAAACCCAAGCAGCAGCCCTGTAACTTTTGTAAATACCGATAAGAATGTAGAATACGCTGTGTATGATATGCAAGGGCGCATGATTCAGCAAGGTAATCTGCAACCGGGCACCAACAGTATTATACTGAACGAGGCCAAAGGCAATTACATACTTAAAGCCGGAAATAGCACTACTAAAATTGTAAAGCAGTAAATCTTGTATTGGCTGTTTCTCTCCTCTCCTTTAGGAGAGGGATTGGGGGTGAGGTAGGCTATTTCTGTGTTTTTATAAACGGCTGCGGTCTTGTTGTTTTCAAGATTGGCAGCTGTTTTTTTTTACATAATGTGGATTTTACTTTTTACAGAAATCTTACTTCCGGTTACGGTTAAGTTGAGAAATGATGCGTAATGCATGGGAGCGCAAATAATAGCCAATTACACAGAATGAAAATTCTATTTTTCCGCTTCAATTAAATCTATGCGTAAAGTATTATTTCTCGTTTGGCTGGCCGTAAATTTCTCCTCGCTTCATTCACAGGAAACCACTTTTAAAACCAACGGCCCTGATGATTACCGCGAAGGTAAACATGCGTTCACAAACGCCACCGTATTTGTGGCCTACGACAAAAAAATAAGCGGAGCCACCTTGTGTATAGAAAACGGTAAGGTGGTGAGCGTAACCGTGCCGGCCACCGGCAAAGAAAACAGCAGCCCGGCCGGATACATCCGGCACGATATGGCGGGACGATTTATCTATCCTTCCTTTATTGACCTGTTTGCCGATTACGGAATGCCGGAAGTAACCAAGCCCAAGTGGAACGAAGACCCGCAAATGGAATCAAACATCAAAGGCGCGTTTGGTTGGAACCAGGCTATTCGCACCGATTTTCATGCCGACAGAACTTTCGCGGTGAACGATAAAACAGCCGAAGAATGGCGAAAGGCGGGTTTTGGGGCTGTACTCACGCATCGAAAAGATGGCATTGCCCGCGGAACAGGAGCGCTGGTCTCCCTTGCCTCCGCCAAAGAAAATTATGTGATTCTAAAGCCCGATGCTTCGACTCATTATTCGTTCAACAAAGGCAGCTCCACACAAGATTATCCAAGTTCACTGATGGGAAGCATCGCTCTGCTGCGCCAAACCTACTACGATGCTGCGTGGTATAAAGCTACGGGGGCGAAATCAGAATTTAATATTAACCTGGAAGAGTGGAATAAGCAGCAATCAATGCCGCAGGTTTTTGA